>JAYUJX010000483.1:0-20084 GCA_043764955.1 Polaromonas sp. | reverse complement strand
CTGTTGGTCCTATTGTGTTGAAAATCAACGGAAAGATTGGCATTAAAAATACGGCGAATGGTGCTGTGTTTGACGATGCCTTGTTGGATGCGCTGCCTCAGAAAAGCTTTTTTACAGAAACGCCGTGGACCAAAGGCCGCGTCAAATTCACAGGCCCTTTGTTGTCGGATGTTTTAAAAGCGGTCAATGCATCAGGCACCAATGTAAAAGCCATTGCGTTAAACGATTACAAAGTCAATATTCCCATGGAGGATGCAAGAAAGTACGGCATCATCCTGGCCAGGCAAATGGATGGAAAGATGCTGGCTGTTCGCGACAAAGGGCCTTTGTTCTTGATATATCCATTCGAACAATTCCCAGAACTCAAAACCTCGATCTATTTCAGCCGATGTATTTGGCAACTGCAGTCGATTTCTATCGAATAATCCTATTCGACAGCAACATTAGAGCTAAAGCATGTTGCAAGAGTACAAATCTTCGCTCAAAAACTGGTGGAACAACAGACTAAAACTCAACCCCCGGCAGTGGGCAGTTATTGCGATTCCATTGCTGTTTCTGGCTTTTCTGCCTCTCTCTTTGTTTTACGCGCAGTATAGAAACAACGCGCTCAAACCCTTTCACTATAGCACCGATTCGATATTTCCGATCTCATATTTACTGGAAAGGGAGCACGCTCGTTTTGCATCAGCCGCGCACAGTGAATATGGGAACATGGCTGGACAGTCTTCTGCTTCGATTCAAATACTGAAACAGCGCTATGAAATATTGATCAGCAGATTTCTCACCATTAAAAACACCCCCAGTCTTGATGTACTGAAAAACCTTCCCGAGTTTGAGAGGGTTAATGCAAGCATGGATGAATTCATCAAAAAAATCGATCCTATTATGGAAAGGATGGGCAAAAGTGATGCGAATCCCGATGATTTCAAGGTGATTTTTAAAGAAATCGAGAAAAATACCGCTTTGTTGCTTGATCTCACCAACATCGTCCAGAGTGTTGTTTATAGAGAAAACGACGAGCGGGCTGTCTTGATTAAAACTCAGGGCAAGTGGATATTGGGATTGATTGCTGCTCAATGGTTTTTGTTGATTGGCGCTTTGCTGGCGTTGATACTGTATATCGGCAAACAGCGGGTGCAAAATTTGGCTTTGCTCAAGGTCACCAAGGAGACGAGGGCGGCAAGCCTGCAAGCCGAGCAAGCCAACCAAGCTAAAAGCATGTTTCTGGCCAATATGAGCCATGAACTCAGAACACCTTTCCAAGGTCTGATGGGCATGCTCCACCTGTTGTCAGAAACATCGTTGACCACTGTCCAACTGGACTACTCAAATACGGCGCTCTCTTCTGCCCGTCATCTGCTGGGTATATTGAACGACATTCTTGATACTTCTGCAATTGAGTCCGGAGCCATGGCCTTGAACATTGCGCCGCTGAATTTGCCGAACTTGATTTTTGAAGTTGAAGCCTTGATGCAATCGGCCGCCAATCAAAAAAAAATCGGTCTGCAGGTCGTCGGTGTCAAGAGCCTACCGGTATGGATTGAAGGGGATGCCAAGCGTTTGAGTCAAGTCTTGTTTAATTTGCTCAATAATGCAATCAAATTTACGGATAACGGAGTCGTTCTTCTTGAGATCGCTGTACTGCCGGCGGCTTCCGAAGGACAGCTGCCAGTGCTGTCTTTTAAGGTGAAGGATACCGGTATTGGGATGAATGCTGAAACTGTCAAAAGCTTGTTTGCAAGGTTTCATCAAGCCGATAACACCATACATCGGCGTTATGGCGGTTCGGGTTTGGGTCTTGAAATCTCATTGAATTTGGCAAGATTGATGGGCGGAGGCATATCGGTCGACAGTGTCGAGGGCGTGGGTACCACCTTTGCATTCGAGTTTCCGTACCAAACTGCCATGGTGCCGATTTCGCCGAAGGCGGCGACTTTTCAGTCGGTGCAGAATTTGCGCATTTTGATAGCCGAGGATCATCCCGTCAATGTGAAATACTTGGAAATACTGCTGGAAAAAATGGGGCATACAACGGTCACCTGTGAAAATGGTGCCTGTGTTCTAGAGTGTTTGAAAGTTCATCAAGTCGACGTGATCTTGATGGATCTGCATATGCCGGTGATGGACGGTATCAGCACAACCAGGGCTATCCGAAATCTTGGGGGCACACTTGCTGACGTCAAAATTATCATGGTCAGCGCGGATATCCTGCCCGAGGCCAGACGCTTGGCATTTGAGGCGGGTGTTACTGAATTTTTGTCAAAACCGGTGCAGGCGACGAGCCTTCGCCAAGCCTTGCATCGCAACTTTGAAATTTACTCGAATCCAATTAACATGGCGCTGCCTGAAGTCGAAATGCCCCATGAAAAACCTGAGTTGGATATCTTTAATGCCAGAATTTTTCATGAGTTTCGAGAATTGATGCCGGTTGAGATAGTCAAAAAGCAGCTTGAAACGTTTTTTGGAGAAGGCAGAGAGGCTATTCAAATCATTTCAAAAGCTATAGATTCAGAAACCCGCGACGTCGTTGTTGAAAAAGCACATGCCATGAAGGGCGTATGTTTGCTGATTGGTTTCACAGCGATGGGCAACACCTTGGCTAAAATTGAAAAAGGTGCACCTGAGTTGTCAATGGATTTGCTGAAGAGTTTGCTGGCGAAATTTCAGGATGATGTCAATCAAACACGGCAAATTTTGAATTCTGCATTACTTTTGCATTGAAAACTCTAAATATATTGGGATGTGGTCGTGTCGGCAGTACGTTGGGGTACTTGTGGCGTGAGCAGGGTGTGTTTCTCGTACAAGATGTTCACAACACTTCTGCCACCAGCGCGGATCAGGCCGTGCAGTTCATGGGTGCGGGCCGGCCGGTCCAGCGCCTAGGTGATATGCGACCGGCCGATCTCTGGATGGTCGCGGTGCCTGATGGGCAGATAGCAAGCGCGACAGAACAGCTTGCACAGCATCTGGACGGAGCCATGTCAACCATTGTGTTTCATTGCAGTGGTGCGCTTGCATCCGACGTGATGGCTCCTCTGCACGCGCGGGCTTGTGAACTTGCCAGCGCCCATTGCATCTTGAGTTTCAGCGCACCAAGCTCCGCCGTCATGCAGTTTGCAGGTACGCCGTGTGCGCTAGAAGGGGACGCAACAGCCAAGCAAACTTTACAGTCAGCTTTTGAGGCCATTGGCGCCAACTGCTTTGAGTTGGCTGCCAAAGACAAAATGCTGTACCACGCAGCCGCTGTGTTTGCGACGAATTTTTTACCTGTGCTGCAAGTCGTCGCTGCTGATTTGTGGCAGAGCACGGGTATGCCTGAGGAGCTGATTGCGCCTTTGAATGCGTCATTGCTACAAAAGGCGGTGCAAAATATCGCGGCGCAAGGTGCGGCCAAGGCTTTGACTGGCCCTGCGGCGCGGGGCGATACTGAATTGGTAGCGATGCAGGTAAAAGCCGTTGCCGAATGGAGCACAGATGCTGGTGCGGCTTATGCGGCGCTTAGCCAATTAGCGTCGCAGATCGCTAAAAACGGTACGATTGATAAATAAGCTATCAATAAGTCGATAAATAAATCCAAGGAAAAATCAACATGAGTCACTCAGCAGCTTCTACAGTTTTGTGCGCAGAACACGGCGCTGTCGCCGTTGTCACCTTGAACCGCCCAGAAGCGTTGAACAGCTTCACCCGCCAAATGCACACCGAGCTTTGGGCGACGCTCGACAAGGCAGAGGCCAACACCGCCATCCGTGCCTTGGTCATCACCGGAGCAGGCCGTGCTTTTTGCGCGGGTGCAGATTTAGCTGAGTTTGACTTTGCGCCCGGCCCAAATATGGAAGACTTGATGCGCCGCGCCGACCCTGGCCCAGTGATCGACCAATTGTTCAACCCCACAGCGCGCCGCTTGCAAAGCCTGCGCATGCCCACCATAGCTGCGGTGAACGGCGTGGCTGCGGGCGCGGGCGCTTCGTTGGTGATGTCGTGCGACATGGCGATAGCCGCACCAGCTGCGAGTTTCATTCAAGCTTTCAGCAAAATTGGGCTTATTCCCGATGCTGGTGGTAGCTGGTTTTTGCCGCAGCGTCTGGGCTTGGCGCGGGCGATGGGTTTGGCGCTGACAGGAGGTAAATTGACCGCTGCCCAAGCCAAAGAGTGGGGCATGATTTGGGACGTGGTCAAAGAGGGTGAAGATTGCTTGGTCGCCGCAACAGCGCTGGCAGAGCGCCTAGCCGCCATGCCCACCAAAGCGATGGTTGCCACCCGCCATTTGCTGCGCGATGCTTCAACCCGCACCTTGAACCAACAGCTAGACGCCGAGCGCGACGCCCAATCTGCCATGGGGCACACGCACGACTATATCGAAGGTGTGATGGCCTTCAAAGAAAAGCGCCCCGCGAAATTCAGCGGCCGTTGAGCTTAAGGGGCGGAAAATTTCAAACTATTTAACCGTGATGGTGATACGGTCACTCATTACCACCGGGTGGTGCGGAATGTGGTTTTGATCGCCCAGCACTAACTGCAAAGTGTGAACGCCGGGCTTTAACGCAACCGAAGCCTCGGTTTGTCCCGCACCAAAATGGCGGTGCTGGTCACTCACAGGAATGCCTTCATTCACGTTTAATTCGGCCACATCAAGCAGTAAATGGTGGTGCCCCGTCGCAGCTTTCTCAATCCCTGCTGGCGCAACGCCCATGCCACGCAATCCAAATTGCACATTCACAGGGCTAGCCACGGTGTCGCCGTTCTTCAGGTTGATGAAATACAAGTTTGTTCCCGAAACGGCTGCAACTTTGTTATACGTGCCAAAAACAACAGGTGTGCTTGCTGTGGATCTCAGCGGTTCTGTCGCTGCTGCCGAGCCATGCATCATGTAGTGACCACACCCTGTAAGCGTCAGTACGCTAAGTAGCGAAAGGGGTAAATAGCGCAGATAAGTTGCTTTCATGTGAAGTCTCCGTTAAAGTATAAATAATGACCCAATAGTCACGGTAAGGTTACGTTACAGGTCAAATGCTTGCAAGTCAACAAAAAGACCTTAGATACGTTAAGCGTATACAAGCCACTTAACTCATGCATCTTGCGCCTGATTTCATCTAAATTCCATGAACGTACCTTATAAAACCCTTAAAACAACGTTTTCAGTATTGACCGCCGTCGCTATCGGCTTGGTTTCGTTGGCTGGCAATTGCACCTCTACACCCGCTGACGAAGCCGCGACACCAGCGTCTGCAGTTGCCGTTGTACCCAAAAGCAGTGCTCAAGACTCCATCAGTGTTGCTAATTTTGAGTGGAAAGATGCAGCGCGCAACCGCGATGTCCCTGTTCGCTTGTATTTGCCAGATGGAACTGTCACGGGAACAACCCCTGTACCTTTGATCGTGTTTTCACACGGTTTGGGCGGCTCGCGAAATGGTTATCAATACCTTGGTCGCTTCTGGGCGAGCCAAGGCTACGCCAGTTTGCATGTGCAGCACATCGGTAGCGACAACAGCTTGTGGCGCGGTAATCCACTGGGTTTAACCATGCGTTTAGCCAGCGCCGCGCAAGATTCTGAGGCTATGGCGCGTGCCAAAGATGTGAGCTTTGCGCTGACAGAGTTACTGGCATTGCCAAACATGGCGGGTCGTTTGGATGCAAATCGTATCGTCGCCGCTGGGCATTCTTATGGCGCTAATACCACCATGCTGTTGGTCGGCGCGGCGGTTCCCCGTAAAACGGATGCTGGCAATGAGATGCTCAACCTGCGCGACCCGCGCATCAAAGCCGCAATGTTGTTATCAGCGCCACCGTTTTATGGTTACGGCAATCCAGCGGCCATCTTGGGTGCCATTGCTTTGCCCACACTGCACATTACAGCAACCGGCGATGAGATCATGGTACCTGGCTACGGCTCAGGCTTTGAAGACCGCGTGAATGTGTTCAATGCCATGGGCGATGCACGTAAAACACTGGTTGTATTCACAGGTGGTTCGCACAGTATTTTTACCGACCGCAGCAACACGGGCGGGGCAGAGCTGAACCCGAAAGTCAAAGCTGCCACCCAAGCGCTGTCATTGGCATTCCTAAAGCAAACTTTCGGCGGTGAGGCCAACGCCGTGGCAGACTGGCAGCCCAAGTTTGCCGATTTACTGGCTAGATTTGTACCCGCGAAGTGAGCGATTAAAGTGCATTTGGCGTATTTTTCTTTAAAAGGGTGTAAATAGGTTAAAATAGTTTCAAATATGGCTCTAGCCGGCGTATTTATTGCCTAAAGTGCTATTAAAAATATAGCAAATTATTTGACAAATATTGTCGCAATAAATCATCAAAAACACTTTTCAAGAAAGCTCCCAGATGGCCATCCAATGGTTCCCCGGTCACATGAACGTGACCAAGCAAGCCATCAGCGATCGCATCAAAGACATCGACGTTGTGGTTGAGCTGCTAGACGCCCGTTTGCCCGGATCCAGCGCCAACCCCATGTTGGCCGAATTGACCAGCAGCAAGCCCGCGCTGAAAGTCCTCAACAAGCAAGATTTGGCCGATCCCGCCATCACCGCACTGTGGCTGGCGCATTACAACGCTTTGCCGAATACGCGGGCGATTCCACTGGCTGCGACCGATACCGCACCTGCCAAAGCCCTCGCCAAAGCCTGCAAAGAACTCGCCCCCCTGCGCGGTGGCATGATCAAGCCGCTGCGGGTGCTGATTTGCGGCATCCCCAACGTCGGTAAATCCACCCTTATCAACACCATGACTGGCCGACGCTTTACCAAAACGGGCGACGAAGCGGGCGTCACCAAAATCGAACAACGCATCACCTTGGCGGACGACTTTTACCTGTACGACACCCCTGGCATGCTGTGGCCACGCATCATTGTGGAGAAAAGCGGTTACAACTTGGCCGCCAGCGGCGCGGTAGGGCGCAATGCTTTTCAAGAAGAAGATGTGGCGCTGGAGCTGATTGATTACCTCATCCAACACTACCCCGCGCAACTGGAAGCGCGCTACAAGCTCGACCCTGTAGCAGATAAAACCGACGAACAAGTGCTAGAGGCCATCGGTATCAAACGCGGCGCCTTGCTCGGCAAAGGTAAAGTGAACCTGCAAAAAGCCGCAGAAATCGTGATTTTCGACTTCCGCACCGGCAGCATTGGCAATATCACCTTAGAAATGCCAGAAGAATTTGCACAACGGCTGGCAGTGGGGCAAACGATAGATGCAGAGCGCCAAGTCAAAAAGGACGCCATCGAGTTGGACAGGAAGATTCGGTTTAAGAAGATTCCAAGACCCTCGAAACGGAAGATTGATTAACGGAAGATCGCCTAACAAAAATTTGATTCGTCAAATCGTTTTTATCTACGGCTAGACTAAATCTTCAATCGCTAAAAGGTGGTAGCGCTGACCGTACGAAAACGGAACTTTGCGAACCGCTTCCATCACCTGCTCAGCCTCTGCATCGGAATGCACGCGCACCATCAGCGCGTAATGACCTTGCCTTGCCAAGTTGATGTATTTGGCCACGGTCGCCGCTTCCGTGCCAATCGACGGTAGCGTGACCTCGGCCTCCGCGCCTTCAAGCTTGCCGATATCCCGCAATACAGCTTGTGGGGTCAAAAGCATAAGCTCACCGTTTTCAGCCAAGCTCACGTCCAATTCTTTTGTCACTTGTTCGGCATCTTGAGCGTTGGGAAACATCACAAAGGTGTAGCCTTTCGGGTAGAACACATCGCTCATGGTAAACATATGTGAGGTGATTTGAATGGTTTTCATAGTATTTTCTCCCAGCATCATCTAATGATTCTTAGTCTGATCAACGGATCAACGGATCAACAACACTGGCGTTTTGCTATTCGCCAGCACCTTGGTAGCCACAGAACCCATCACCATATTGATAATACTTCCGTGACCATGCGACCCCATGATCAGCATGTCAAACTTGCCATCGTCGGCAAATTTACCAATCGTCTCGCCAATTTGCCCTACCTTGATAGCTGTCTTGGCATTGATGCCGTGACGAATGAGAAATTTATGCACGGGGGCGATGACTTTTTCAGATTCAGACGTGTAATAGTTGTCCACCACCTCTTTGCCAACGGCGGCGCGTGCTCGTGTAGGCACGGGCGGTTGCACGGTTAGCACAGTGAATTCATTGTTGGTATGAAACACCTCGTCGTGTGTGACTATGTATGCGAGCATTCTTTTTGTATAGCTGCTGCCATCGACTGAAAGAAGAATTTTCATTTTTTTCCTTATAAGTGTTGGTCCAGTGGTCATTCTGGACTTTTTATTTAGCGTTGTCTGTGTTTAGCTTTGATTCATGTCAATAAAACATCTGAAACGGTGAATATCAGTTATTTGCCTACAAGATCGTTGTGCTGTTCCCTCATAATCGCCGATATGCGACACACTGAAAGACACAAAAATCACCGTATCGGTTGGCTCAGAGCGGCTGTGCTCGGTGCAAACGACGGTATTGTTTCAACTGCCAGCTTGGTCTTGGGCGTTGCCGCAGCCGGGGCAACACCGCAAAACATATTGATCACGGGCGTTGCTGGTTTGGTGGCTGGTGCGATGTCGATGGCAGCGGGTGAATACGTCTCTGTGAGTTCACAATCCGACACAGAACAAGCCGACATCGCCAAAGAGCGCTTAGAGTTAGCAATGCAGCCCGAGCACGAACATGCGGAGTTAGCCGCTATTTATGTGGCGCGTGGTTTAGATATCGCTACTTCACAAACGGTCGCGACGCAGCTGATGGCGCATGACGCCTTAGGTGCGCACAGCCGTGATGAACTGGGCATTTCTGACACGACAGCTGCAAAACCCGTTCAAGCAGCACTAGCCTCCGCACTCACATTTGCTGTGGGTGCTGCACTTCCGCTGTTGGTGGTTTGGGTGACACCTGCCGCGATGTTGAATGTGGTCGTCGCGGTTAGTTCTCTTGCATTTTTAGGGGTATTAGGTTCGTTGGCTGCCCGGGCTGGCGGCTCCTCGGTCATGACCGCAGCGCTTCGTGTGATATTTTGGGGTGCATTGGCCATGGCTATTACCTTTGTCGTAGGCACTTTGTTCGGCGTGGCCGCTTGAAGCACAGATACTGCTTACTTGATGGAGGAATCTATGCAGCAAACAAGTTGGTATTCACAATTTGCAAAAAAAGCGGCTCATTTTTGCGGACGTCCACGCGTATTTGTTATTGCAGTTGGCATTATCTTGGTTTGGATTGTCACCGGTCCGATTTTTCACTTCAGCGACACCTGGCAATTGGTGATTAACACTGGCACTACCATCATCACATTTTTGATGGTGTTCTTGATTCAAAATACCCAAAACCGAGACACGCAAGCCATTCAAGTCAAATTGGATGAGTTGATCCGCGCGACAAAAGGTGCGCACAATGCACTGCTTGATTTGGAGGAGCTGGAAGAAGAAACGCTTGATGCCTTTCGTCTGAAATACCAAGCCCTTGCCGCTGCTGCTAGAGCGGAGATCGACCGAGGCGATCTAGACACTGGCACGCCCGAGCCTTAATATGACGACAGTTTAAGACGATAATCCCGTACACATTTTTCACTGAAACTCAATTGGGAACTATTAGTATGAATGCATTCGCAACACCACCCATGGTGAGCTTGGAAGACATGCGCCAAGCGCTTGAAACATCGTCAACAATTGTGGTTGACATTCGCGAGCCAAACGAACATGCCACCGGCGTAGCCAGCGGTGCAAAGCGCATTCCAATGAGCCAGCTGGGTGGTCGCTTGGCTGAGTTGCCAGCACCTGGTGCTGAGCCATTTTGGGTGATTTGCAATACCCAGGTTCGCTCAGCCAATATCGTTGGGCAGCTGCAAAACATGGGTTACACCAACGCAAGTTACGTCAACGGCGGTATGAGCCAGTGGGCAAGGCAGGGATGGCCAATGCCAAAGCCTTAATTCAAGTTGGATTTTTTAATATAGGCAAATTATTGTCTAAATATGGCTATAGCTATTTTATTCATTGGCTAAGCAGCTATTAAAATATGGTAAATAATTTTGACGTTTTTGCTTCCAGCTTCCAGATTCCAGCTTCCAGATTCGGAAGTCTGGATTCTAGCTTTTAACTTCTCATTGTTGATCAAATTCAGACGCATAAAGGGCACGCCCTGATCCGTCTGCTAAGCCATATTCCCTGCACATTTGTTAGTCGATGTAACGTTTATTGACCTAAAGAGTTTTTATGAATACAGTTGAGTATCAATAAAACTAATTAGTATTTATTTGGTCTTTTAAGTTTATTGATGTGTTTGAAAAGCTATTGTGCTTGTTAACTTTGCCATTTGACTTATCGATCAAGGAGTCTACACATGCTACGCAGAAACCTACTTATTTTGACCGGCGTTGCCGCAGCCACCATGTTACTTACCGCTTGCGGCAGTGACGACCATGTCGCCGTACCCGCCAAAAACATCGTTGAACTGGCGCAAGCCACGCCCGATTTGAGCATCTTGGTAGAAGCCGTGGTTGCCGCTGGTTTGGCTGCCACCTTGTCTGGTGCAGGCCCTTTTACTGTGTTTGCACCCACCAACGCTGCTTTTGCCTCACTGTTGGGTGAACTTGGCGTGACCAAAGAGGCCTTGTTGGCAGACAAAACCTTGCTTACCGCCGTGCTGACTTACCATGTACTAGGCTCGAAAGTTGAAAGCACGCAAATTCCACTAGGCGCAGCTATCAAAACCGTACAAGGTGCGAATTTGACCATCAACACAGCGGGCTCTGGTTTGGCTATCACCGATGCGCGCGGTCGCAAAGCCAACATCGTGACGGCGAACATTCAGGCCAGCAACGGCGTGGTGCATGTGATTGACAAAGTGATTTTGCCGCCGGCCTAATTTGCTCGCTCGGTTGTCACCCCAGTTACTCGTTTAGGGTAAGCCTGTGTTGTTTCACGGGCAAGTCATAGCAAGATGGTGTACGGCTTCAATGTTGTCACCCATAGAGGTTTGCTATGACTTTTTTTACGTCTCAACTTTCGCAGATTCGCGTTTTTTGGCTACCTCGCTTTGTGATCACTTGCGTGGTGCTGCTGAATGGGTGCGCTATGATTTCTTCACCCAACGGCATGAATAATTCAAAATCCTCTATGGCAAACACGCCGCCCATCGTTTTCGTTCATGGCAATGGTGATACGGCAGCGCTATGGCAAACAACGCTTTGGCGCTTTGAGTCCAACGGCTGGCCGCGCAACCGCTTGCACGCTATCGACGTGCCATACCCACTGGCACGAGATGAAGACGCCAAGCCGCAAGCCGGCCGCACCTCAACATCAGAACATGCCGCTTATTTGAGGGCAGAAGTCGACAAAGTATTGGCCGCCACGGGCGCGAGTCATGTGGTGCTGTTTGCCAACTCGCGCGGTGGCTATGCGGTGCGAAATTACATTCAAAACGGCGGCGGCGCTGCAAAAGTGTCGCATGCCATCTTGAGCGGCGTGCCCAACCACGGTGTTTGGGCGATCAAAGGGTTTCGCGAGGGCAGCGAATTCTCAGGCACTGGTGCATTTTTAACGGCATTGAATGCGGCTAAAAACGACGGTGGTGATGAGGTGACTGGCCCCGTCAAGTGGCTGACCATTCGCTCTGACAACAACGACAAATTTGCCCAATCCGATGGCCTATGGATAGGCGCTAAAGGCACGCCGACCAATGTCACTTTCGCAGGCCCAGAGCTCAAAGGTGCCAGCAATGCCGTCATTTCACGTCTTGACCACCGCGAAACTGCCTTTTCTCCAGCCGCATTTTTAACCGCCTATAGTTTTATCAAAGGCGTTGAACCGCAGCATCCGGTCATCGTGCATGAAGCTGTGGTTGTTTTAAACGGCAAAGTCACAGGCTTGGGTTTGAATTCTGGCGATGCTAAATCTGGTAATTTCGTCAACAACTTACCCGTGCCAGACGCCAATGTGCAAATCTTCGCAACCGATGGCAATGGCTCGCGAGTCGGTGGTGCTGCCCATACCAAACGCGTAGGCACAGATGGACATTGGGGCCCTTTTACGGCGCAGCAAGGTGTGGCTTATGAGTTTGTGATCACCGCAGCGGGCTACAGCACCACCCATATTTACCGCAGCCCGTTTCCACGCTCTAGCGAGGTGGTGCATTTACGTGCAGAGCGCATGGCAGATGCCGACAGAGCGAATACAGCTGCGAAAGCCATCGTCACCTTTTTCCGACCACGTGGTTATTTTGACGCACAGCGCGACAAAATGAGTTTTGACGGATCAGCGACATTACCCGGCGTGCCACCTGTAGGCGCAGGCATTGCCAGTTCTAAAAAATTGATCCCGCAAGCTGAAGTTCGCACCATCTCCGCAGAGTTCAATGGCGAACGCATCGCCGGGCAAACGTGGCCAGCGGCTGGCAACCATGTGGTGGTTTTAGAGTTAACTTATTGATGTTTAAAGCCATCTTTTTTATGATAAAAATAGGCCTCTAGCCAGGGTATTTGTTGTCTAAATAGCTATTAAAAATATAGCAAATTCAGAATTTTTAAGACTTTATGTGGTGGCTATTGCCCGCCCGCGTTCATGAACAGTTTTTTCAGGTTTTTTTCTCTAAATTCTCAACGCCTGCCGCAGTTCACGCCCCGTGAGGCGGTGGCCTTTGGTGTGCGCCGCTATCAATGTGCACATGGCCGCATTGCATGGCGCTGCCGTTTCCATTTGATTGGCCAAGCGCACCACAGCACCGCACAAATCGTCCACCTCTGTCGTACGGCCATGCTGCACGTCGTCCCACATGGATGATCGGGCGCTGGCGTCCATGCGCAGCATCTTCTTGGCAAGGCGGATGAATATCCAGTTGGGCAGTTTTAGCAGCATGGGCATGATATGCGGCTTCACGGCGGCCAGTTGTTTGGGTTCAATGCCCGCCTTTTTCATGGCGGCCAAAGCTTCAAGCTGTAGCGTGGCAAAAACGTAGCGAAAGTCGCGGTTCAGCAGTTGCTCTCGTAAAGGAAGGTCTGACAGCGCATTGATCGGGTTGTTCACATTCAGCAGCAGCTTGCCCCATTGCACAGCGCGCATCTCGGTCGATGCTGCAGCTTTTAGCCCTGCAGCGTTGAATTTGGCAACCAGTTCTGCCATCAATTCTTTCGCTGATTCAGATGAGTCAGACGATTCAATATAAATTTGTCCCATGGTCGCACGGTGTACATGGGTTGATGTCTTCATCACCACGTTGTACGGCACCATGCCCGCCAAAGCCGTCATCTGCGGTGCCACTTTTGCGATACGCGCCACATTGTCCACGCCGTTTTGCAGCGACACAATCACTGTGCCTGCGGGGCAGCAGTCGGCTATTTCTTGGGCAGCAGCGGTGGTTGCACCGCCTTTGACGCACAGCAACACAACGGTGGTTTCGCCAGCCGCGCTGGCAATAGTTGCCATGTTTGCCCAAGCCAGTTTTAGGTTGGAAGCAATAGACAGCGTGGGCGACGTTAAATCAGCTTCTACATGCGCTTTGAAGCCTTGTAGGTCTGTGACGGTCAAACCACTCAGCGCCAGTGGCTCAGTGGTGCGCGGTCTGCCCACCAACGTTACTTTTTCACCTGCAGCGGCCAAGCGGCCACCCACATAGCAGCCAATGGCGCCTGCGCCTAAAACGATGATATTCATGGTCTCAGTTTACCTCTTTCACGCCTTTCAGTCCTTCCCGTCGCGCCACCCAAATCGTCGCTGCGCTGATGACCACGCCGCCCATGATGGCATTCAGTGTCGGCACATCGCTGAACAACAGCCAGCCCATCAGCGCAGACCACACCAGCTCTAAAAACTTGAGCGACTGGGTCGATGAAATATCCGCTTTTGAAAACGATTTCGTCAAAAAATAATGCCCCGCCGTGCCCAGCGCACCACTCAGCAAAAAACCCACCCACTGCCAAGCGCTAGGCCACGCCCAATCCAACAGCGCCATCGGCAAGCTGAGCAGCGACACGGTGATGGCTTGCCAAACCATGATGGTGCCAGTTGATTCATAACGCGTCAGCGCCTTGGTCACCAAAAACGATGCGGCAAAGAGTGGTGCCGACATCAGCATCGCCAGGTGATACCAGCCCGAGTTGCTTCCCGCTACGCTACTACTCAGTGAAGTCAACGAAAACTGCGGCCCCACGACGACCAGCACACCGGTAAAACCAACCAGCGTCGCCAGCCAGCGCTCCCAGCGCATGGGCTCTTTTAAGAAGATATAAGCGCCCAGCATGATAAAAATTGGCCCCGAAAAGCCAATAGCCGTGGTGTTAGCCAGCGGAATATTCGGCAGGGCGGTGAACCAAAAGCACAAAGCCAGCGTGTGCAACGCGCCCCGTGTGAACTGTCCTGTGATATTTTGCGGCTTGTACACCGCCATGCCGTTTTTAAAAATCAAAGGCAACAGCAGCAATAAACCCGCTGAATAACGCAAAAACTGCGTCTCAAACGGTGGCAAATTCTTGGCCAGCAGCCGCAACAATGCGTTCAACATGCTAAACGTCAACCCCGCCGCCGCTGCGAGCAAGATAGCTTGCATACCGGGCGAGAGGTGTGCCGTGTGCTTGTGAATTTGTCTTTTTAGTTGCGTAACATGAAAAGGACGGTTTGGCTTAAACATTGATGATTGAAGTATGCCTGAGCGCAGGGCGGTAATATTTACACTTAGCGCTTTGGCGACAGGCAAGGCTAAACCATGATTGTCTCTATAATTTATTTACGGACACTTTCAGAATAACTTTCAAAGGAGCGGGTTATGGCACGAATTTATGCATGGAACGGCGCGTCTGGCAAACCAGCATCATTGCTTTTAGCCGCTGTGTTGGCTTTCGCGGTGACCGGTTGCGACTCTAAAAAAGATGCCGCTGCCGCACCAGCTGCGGCTTCAGCGGCATTCGACACCGTTGCCAGCCTAGAAAATGCCAACGACCCCAAAAAGCTCTTTGCCGACCCCAGTGTCACCAAATTCCCCGCCAAAGACTTCGTTTATGGCAATGGCCAAAAGCTGAGCATTGAATACGACGGCAGCAAGTCAAAAGCGGGCGACCCCGTGTCTTTTGATTTAACAATGATCAACCCACAAGGTGTCGTCGTGCAAATTGGCAGCGACACCTTCGAAGGCCGCACGCCAGACAAAGTGTTTACCAAGTCCAACAAAATATTCAAATCTGAAGCAGATGGTCAATCAGGCTTCGTTGAAATCAACGTCGTGCAAAACGTTGGCTTAGACGCCAACGGCAAAATCAGCGGCAAAAACGTCATGATTGCTCGCTTCCCCATCAAATTTGAAGCCAGCAAGTAAGTTGAGCAAATAAGACGCTTACTTCACTTCGGTGACAAATTCCTCACGCGGCCGGCGGATTTTCGGCAACTTCTCCAGCCAATCTTTGCCCTCTTCACGGTAGCCCAGCGGCATGATGGCGACGCTGCGCAGGCCACGGGCTGACAAATTCAAAATCTCGTCAAAGCTTTTCGGGTCAAACCCTTCCATCGGCGTGCTGTCCACGTGCTCATAAGCAGCGGCAATCAGCGCAGCGCCCAGGCCAATGTAGGCTTGGCGGGCGGCGTGTTCAAAGTTGACTTGTGGGTCGCGCGCTGGGTAAGCCTTCAGCAGCATCTGGCGGTAATTCTCCCAGCCCTCGTTCGTGCCGCCGCGTTGCGCGTTGGTGTAGTCAAACATGTGGTTGATACGCTCAGCCGTGTAGTTGTCCCACGCCGCAAACACCAGCAAATGCGAGCCTTCGGTGATTTGCGCCTGGTTGCTCGCCTTGGCTTGTAGCTGCGCACGCACATCGGGGTTGGTCACCACGATGATTTCAAACGGCTGCAGCCCGCTAGATGTAGGCGCGAGACGCGCTGCCTCCAAAATGCGCTCCACCTTCTCTTGCGGCACATCTTTGGCCGGGTTCATCTTTTTGGTGGCGTAGCGCCATTGGAGTCTGCTGATTAAATCTGACATAAATCGCTTTCAGGGTATTTATCGGAATAGGTTTTGAATAAGTTAGCGCTGCTAAAACAAGCAGCACATTCAACACGTGGGGCGAAAACTTGTTTAAACAAGCCTCAAAGTGCTGGCTAAAGCCCCATAACACGACTCGCCACTTTATTCCCCAGTCGTTCGCGAGACTTTGCTGCGCAGCGTCTTGGTTTCAGACCGCTGGCTTTTCGTATCCAAACGCTTCAGCTTGGACGCTCGGCTAGGTTTGGTCGCTTTACGCACCACAGGTGCAAATTCCACCGCATTGATCACCTCATGCAGCCGCAGCATCGCGTCCAGCCGGTTCATGTCTTGGGTGCGGTGCTGCTGCGCTTTGATGACCAGTTCGCCCGCTTTGGTGATGCGGCTGTCATGCAGCGTCAAAAGCCGCTCTTTCACATCATCCGGCAGGGTAGACGCCCCAATGTCAAACCGCAGGTGAATCGCGCTGGACACCTTGTTCACGTTCTGCCCACCCGCACCCTGCGCGCGGATGGCGGTGATAGAAACTTCAGATTCGTTGATATTCAGCATACAGAGATTATATATACCTCTATTTTGCTTCTAGCCGTCGTATTTGTTGCCTAAAATGCTATCAAAAGTATAGTGAAAGTATAGTGAAAGTATAGTGAAAGTATAGTGAAAGTATAGTGAAAGTATAGTGAAAATATGGTGAAGATGCGGTAGAGATGTGGTGAAAATACGGCTAAAAATAATCAAACAACAACTAAAAAACAATCAAATGCCGACCCAAACCGCCTCTTTTTCTAAATGCCACGAAAACAGACGGTCTGGCTTCTCGCCGGCAATGCATTTGGTGCACAGCAAGATAACCCCAATTTTGTCGTCACGCCCCATTTGCGTCAAAACCCACGGGTTATTGGCGAGTGGTGGGTTGTGCTGCAACTGCTGGTTGTGGCCGCAATCCAATTTGGCAACCCAGTGCCCAGTTTCGTCTTGAAAATACTCGGTGATAGCGTGATGCATGTGTAGACCAATTTACTCATTTAGCGTTAAGGTGCTAAATTTTACTTGTTAAGGAGCCTTTACGCCAGCTTAAATACATTTAATTTTGTGTGATAAGTCACCAATATTGATTTATCTGCAGCGCAGGCAACTGAAACCGCACTTTACGGTCATTTTGAAGCCAATTTGGGCAGTAGCATCCTGCAGCTCATCACCAAAACAAACAGTGCCGTAGCCAGCAAAAACACCCCCAAACCCGTCAAAACCCAGCCCCAGCCTGAAGCGCTATGCCATTTGACGACCCGCCCCATATTAGGCTCGTCCCGCAGGTAAAGCACATCCACCTTCTTCCAAAGCAGTTCGTCCTGCTGCGCCTTGTTCAGCGGGTGCTCGTAGCTGGTCGGGATTTGAAACGCACCTTTGGGCGTCTCAATAGACACCACAGGGTATTGCCCCGAGTTGCGGTGCCCATATTTGCCCGTAAACGTCACATGCCTAAAACCGCTCACAAACCCCTGCGTTTGTACGCCCTCGCGCTCAAACCGCTGGTCAAGCGCATAATTTTGCCAACTGGTTTGCAGCAAGCCAAACGCCAGCCAAGCAAAAAAGCAAGCCGACACCACAAACAAGCCCGATAGCGTCAACCGCTCACCGTGTGAATATTGCCGTAAAGCCGGTTTGATAGCCATAGTATATTTTTTGAATTCAAATAATATTATTTATTGACTTCAACTTTGCCAGCTTCCGTATTTGTAGATACCGAGTAGTTGTAATAAACAGCCATACCACCCAGTAATACGACCAATAAAATGGCCAGTGCTCTGTGTTTCATATATTTGTCTTTCTATTATTGTGTGATAACTTGAACTATTGAAAAATGTCAGCCAACCTGCTCAGCGGTAGCACCTGCGCGCGCTGGGACAGCGGGTAAGGTGCATCCACCTGCGCGATGACGAAGCCTGTGTCCAGTTTAAGCGCATCCAGCGCCTCGTTGAAGCCTTTGCCCACTTTGGGCGCTGCGGAATGCTTGATTTCAACCGCACACAGCGCGCCGCCGGGCAGTTCCAACAGCAAGTCAAGCTCGTTGCCGCTGGCGGTGCGGTAAAAATAAGGGCGTGTGCCGTCGGGTGCTTGCGCCAAAATTTGCTCGATCACCCAACCCTCCCATGACGCGCCCAGCACGGGGTGGCCGAGCAGGGCGTCGTGGTCGGGCAGGTTGAGCAGGGCATGCAGCAACCCGCTGTCGCGCAAATAGACTTTGGGTGATTTAACGAGGCGTTTGCCCAAGTTGGCGCTGTACGGCTGCAGCACCCGCACCATGAACGTGCTCTCCAAAATATCCAGATAATGCCGCACGCTCGGTGCGCTGACACCCAGCGAACCCGCCAGCGTAGACGCGTTCCACAGCTGTCCGTGGTAGTGCGCCAGCATGAGCCAAAAGCGCCGCAAAGTGGCCGCGCTGATGCGAATGCCTAGCTGCGGAATGTCGCGCTCCAAGTAGCTGCGCACAAACGCCTCGCGCCAGCGCATGGATGCCGCATCGCTGCGCGCCAAATAACTGTCTGGAAAACCGCCACGGCTCCACAGGGTTTGGGCAACATTTGGACTCGCTTCTTTCACAGCCACTTCCGCCAAATTCAGCGGTGCCAATTCCAAAAACTCAATCCGCCCCGCTAAGGTTTCAGACGAATGCTGAATCAACGCCGGCGCTGCCGACCCCAAAATCAAAAACCGTCCAAGCGTGCGCTGCGCATCCACCAGTGCGCGTAGCACTGGGAACAAGTCCGGTCGCAATTGCACCTCATCCAACACCACCAGCCGGTTGGCGAGGGGTTCTAAAAACAGCTCAGGCTCGGTCAGCTTGGCCAAATCAGACGGCCGCTCCAAGTCCAGCATCACAGCGCTTGGGTCGCTTGGGTCTTTTGTTTGCGATAAGTCCGCGACCAGCTGCCGCGCCAACGACGTCTTCCCCACCTGCCGAGGCCCCACCAAACCCACCACTGGGAAGGTTTTCAAACTTTCCAGCAGCTTGGGGTAGAGTGAACGCTCAATATTCATACTTGTATTTTAAAAGGTAAACTTTCAATTTACAAGCTTTAAATGTCAGTTTAAATGCCTACACTCATCGAACCAAACGATCAGCCGGCGCACCCTCATCACACTTCTTACACCCCAGCAACACCCCAATCTTCCCATCCCGCCCCGCCGGCGTCAGCACCCAAGGCCGACTAACCAAAGGCGGGTTGTGCCGCACATGCTGGTTGTGCCCACAAGCTAATTTAGCAACCCAATGGTTTTCTTCGTCTTGGAAGTAGCCGGTTATGGGTTGCTGGGTGGGTTGTTGCATGGAGGAACTTTTAGTGGAATCGCTTTATTTTATTCCACTACTGGTATAATTTAGTTTGTCACAAAAAAGAAAAACCACTTGCATGGATTGGCAGCAGTTACAAAGACTTGAGAGAGCTACCCACAGAGGTGATTCAGTTCTTTGGTTATATATTGTCGCTTGCGCAAGCAGGTGAAAAGCACGGTGCTGCGAAAGTGCTCAAAGGGTTTGGCGGTCATCATTCACGCTAGGCTAAAACAGGCCGAAGCAGTTGCAAAGGAGCTACGACATGACTAAATTCAACAAATTGGAAACCCGATTCATCAACGGCGTTGAGGTGACCATTGGCTCTGACAACGTTTTTGCCGATCTTGGTTTGCCCAACGCTGAAAAGCTACTGATTAAAACTGACTTGGTGATAGAAATCATCAAAGCCGTACGCAAACTCGGCATCACCCAAGAGCAAGCGGCTAAACGCATGGGCATCACGCAGCCCAAAGTGTCAGCCATGCTGCGCGGCGACTTTAACAACCTCTCAGAACGCAAACTGATGGATTGCCTGAACCGTCTTGGCTACGATATAGAAATCAAAGTAAAACCCGCCGCCCAAGCCATAGGGCATTTGATGATTGCGTTTGCTTGAATACTGGTTGGAGTTATGGTTAAAACCGCATTTTAGAGGCTATTTTTGGCTCTAGCCTGCGTATTTTTTGCCTGAGCAGCTATGAAAACTATAGTGAATTTAGCTCAAATTATCCTGTGCGTTCACAGGGCAATACCTTCACGGGCGATGTTGTGCAGCAGGTGCGGGTTGCTGTAGGTATCAGGATG
>JAYUJX010000482.1:0-1190 GCA_043764955.1 Polaromonas sp. | reverse complement strand
GCCATCATTTGTCGTTCCAGCGCGTTGATGGGTTCTTTGGCGTTGACTTTGGCGACCACCTCGCTCAAGGTTTGGGCATCTTGTAGTCTGGGCAAAGGGCCATTGCGGCTGGGTAGATAGGCTGTACTGGAGGTGGAAACACCCAAAGCGCCAAACCGGTCATCACCCGCGTAATACAAATATTCCATCAGCGACAGGCGCTTGGGTTTGTCGATGTACTGGATCACCCGCTCGCCCCAGCGGTCAGGCCGTGCATCGTCCACAGCGCCAGCGGCGACGGCTTTGGCACGGGGCAAGTGCTCGATATTGATCAAAGGCAGGTCTTCACTCAACGCAAACCCCGTCGCCAGCCATGACGCGGCATAGGTCAGCGACACCCCCTTGCCAACCGCCATCAGCCGCAGCTCACCCACCCATTGCGGAGATGCAGGGTCAGCCAAAAACCACAGGTAAAGCTCGTCATGCATCTGCTATCCCTTTTTTTACTGCGCCCTCTTTTTTCAATCCCTTTGAAATCTGCGATGCCTTAGAAGCATTCCGCCGCTCCTTCCCCAAAGTTACCGCTGCCCGCACATCCAGCTCCAAAGCGCCCCGGTCTGCCTCTGGCGCAGCCAGCACAGCCAGCGCACCGCTACGTCCCACCAGCCACAGCGCAGTGGCATATATCCCCATGCTCACACCCGGCTCGCCCGCCTCCATACGCATCAATGTCGGCACAGAAGTACCCATACGCAGCGCCCAAACCGCCAACGACTCCTTACGCCGCAACCGCGCCACCGCCAAATCCGCACCCAACTGTTGCAGCGCGGACAAGGTAGCAGGTGGCATTTGGCTTAACGCTAAGGGAGACTTCGGCATAACAAAGATTATAGTAATAAAGCAATTTTTATACAAATCTTCGTTTATATTCTGGAATTTTGGCAACGTAAAAACACTGGCGTGCAACAGTGGAACTTACCAAATGCTGCCTATGGTGGGTGCGCTGATGCGGTGGCTGAAGAAACAGGCGAATAGTTAGCCGTTAATTTGTCTTCAATTTACTATACTTTTGATAGCTGCTTAGGCAATAAATACTTCGGCTAGAGGCGCAATTCTTGATTTTTAGTTCGAAGTGCAACACTTACAAGGGAAATAAAGGCTGAGAGTAGGTTTAGACAGCGGTTAGCCTTTTGGATTACCACATCTAAAAG
>JAYUJX010000481.1:0-1193 GCA_043764955.1 Polaromonas sp. | reverse complement strand
ACTAACAGTCTGCGAGAGGTCAGAAGGACTCTCAGCCACATGTACGGACGGCTATACGGTACTACGGAGGGTAGGAATGTGGTACTAAATCCTGTACCATCACAACCTTTCGTTCGTGGTCGTAACGACGGGGGGCACGAGGGTCGTGTCAGGAAGCCTGTTGTCCTCATTGGGCGTCTCCGACATCCCCGGAGGGACGCTGCAGATCGCGGAATGCAGAGTGCAAGGCACGAGCACCAAGGGAAAGGTCACCAACAAGGCTAAGCTTGTCTCCAGGCGATCACCCGAGGAGAGCGAATTCCTTGATGACATCATTCATTTCGTCATCAAGAGTGGAGCTGGGGGTACCGAGGAGCTCCTAAGCTGTCACGGGTTGAGCGGTAAGAGGGTGCACTTGCGCGCGAGGACAGTGAGAGAGGAGCTAAAGAAGACATGTGTCCTCAACGGTTTACCCCCGAGCTACTTCAGTTCGCACTCGCTGAGGAAAGGCGCAATCACGCAGATGAGGGCGCTCGGCGCGTCGGAGGACGACCGCAGAGACCGCGGGAACTACGCCCCCAACTCGCAGGTGATGAACACGACCTACGACTATGCGACAGGCCTGGGCCCCTTGGCAGCCAACAGTCTCGTGGGCGGTCGTGCGATGTTATGAAGCTACTCCCAGCTGAGCGCAAGTGAGGGACCGGGGAGCGGCAGGGGTTAGGGGAGGGTCAGCGGCACTGGGCGCGACGCCCTTGAGTGGACGTTGGGTGAAGGGCATCCTGACCCACGGTCCGCCCCGCGACCCCGACCCCTAGCACCAGTCTGGGGCGGGTAGGGGGGGACTGGATAAGCTAGACGCGCAAGCGACACCACCCGTAAGTTAACATTAAGAACATATTCATTTAAAGTAATTCGGCCTTCCCCTAGTGCTCGGCAAGCGAGGAGCTTCTAGGGAGAGGAGCACGAGAGGGAGCCCGACAGACGGTATTCCCCAAAGGGGACAGGACACCGACAGCAGAAGTTCTATTCCTCTGCATTCCGGCTGCTACCCGGTCGGATGATACCGTATCTCCCGGCAAAGGGGTTAGCTTCTCAAACACCCTTAAGACCGGTGAGGTGCACTTGATAACGGGCTGTTAGTGAACCAATGTGAGTTGCCCTACAAGTGGCGTCACTCGCGCGCCAGCTAGTGCCCACCCACCCTATCCGTG
>JAYUJX010000480.1:0-4336 GCA_043764955.1 Polaromonas sp. | reverse complement strand
TGAAATCGCGGTGATTGCGGGTTCATTGATGGATCAAGTCGGTGCAAAGGCCTTGCCGCCACCACCAGATTCATGGGCGTCACAATCCGAGAGCGATTTGGCGATTTTGACGTTGAAACTCGCCCCAGGCGCACGTTGGACCTTACCAAGAGCCGCAAAGCAAGACACAAAACGTCAACTTTACTGCTTCAAAGGCAGCCAAGTGACCGTGGCGGAGCAAGCCGTGGGCTACGTGATGGCTGAATTACGAGGGGACACAGAAGCTGAAATATTCAACGGTGGCAATGAAGTAGCCGAGTTTTTGTTACTGCAGGCCTGCCCGATTGGCGAGCCCGTTGCACAATATGGCCCTTTCGTCATGAACACCCAAGCCGAAATCCGCCAAGCCATCACCGACTACCAACGCACCCAGTTCGGCGGCTGGCCATACCCTGACAGCGCTCCTGTGCATGGCCGCGACCCTGCGCGGTTTGCCAAGCATTTGGGTGGCAAAGAAGAGCGGCCGGTTGCCTAGCTTGAGTGCAAGCCAAGCCGATACAACTTGGCATAAAACCTATTGTCTGCCAGCAGCTTGGCATGCGAGCCAATTTCAATAATCTTGCCAGCTTCCATCACCACGATGCGGTCGGCATGTTCAACAGTAGATAAGCGGTGTGCAATAACCAAAGTCGTACGGTTTTTCATCAGCACTTGCAAGGCTTCTTGGACGGCGCGTTCGGATTCTGCATCTAATGCGGAAGTTGCTTCATCTAAAATTAATATAGGGGCGTCTTTGTACAAAGCTCTGGCGATGGCGAGGCGCTGACGCTGTCCGCCTGAAAGCTGCACCGCGTTGTGCCCAACCGTTGTGTCTATGCCCTGTGGCAAGTCTGCGATGAAGCTGCCTAAACGCGCAGCTTCCAAGCATTGCAGTACTTTGTCGCGGTCTACAGTGGCCTCACTAACACCCAGCGCCACATTGTTCGCAATGCTGTCGTTGAGCATCACGACATGCTGGCTGACCAATGAGAATTGGTTGCGCAGTGCCGTCAAATCCCAGTCTTTTAACCGGTGGTTGTCTAAGCTGATGACGCCAGAGTAAGGCTCTAAAAACCGAGGTAATAAATTGACCAAAGTGGTTTTACCAGAGCCAGATGAACCGACTAGCGCAATCGTTTCGCCGTGATCGATGGTGAGTGAGAGGTTTTCAACCGCGAAGCCTGCGCCTTCCTTGTATTTGACGCTGGTGTCCAGAAACTCAATGTGTCCGTCTGCCCGAACTTTGCTGAATGTGCCGGATTGCTCACTCTCAGAGAGGTCCAAGAGGTCAAACCCACGCTCTAATGATGCCAATCCACGGGTGATGGGATTGGCAATTTCAGACAAATGCTTGATGGGGGCAACCAGCAAAAGCATGGCGGTGACGAAGGCCGTGAATTCACCTACGCTGGTTCCGGTGTCTGCGCTTTGCAAAAGTGCTACAGAAATAATAGCTGATAAAGCAATGGCAGCTATCATTTGCGTCAAGGGCTTCATGGCTGCGGAGGCGGCGGTTGTCTTCATCGACAAGCGGCGAAGGGTGTCGCTGATGGCGGTGAACCGATCAGCCTGCGCGGCTTGTGCGGCGTGAAGACGGATGTCTCGATGTGCTAAGACGTTTTCTTCGACCACATAGGCCAAATCGTCGGTTGCTTTCTGGCTGGATTTTGACAGTCCGTAGAGTTTTTTCGATAACTTCACCATGATGTAGGCGACAGCAGGCAGCATGATGGCCACAATGGTTGTGAGTTGCCAGTTCAGGTAGAGCAGGTAACCGACCAGTGCAATCATGGTGACGGTGTCGCGCACCAAGGCCATCAAGGAATTAACCAACAGTGTCGAGCCATTGTTGACCTCATAAACCACGGTATTGGCCAGTTCGCTGGAGTTTTGCTCAGCAAAAAGTCCAAATTTTGCATCTAATACCTTGTTAAACATGGCTAGTCTTAGCTTCATCAAGCCTTTGGAGGTGACTTTGGTGACGGCCAATTCAGCCACAAAGCCCGCAATCCCGCGAATGCCGAAAAGTGCGATGAGTGTCGCGGGGATAATCCAGACTTGCAGACTGCCTTTGGTGAATCCTCGATCAAGCAGAGGTTTTAACGCCGCCGGAATCATGGGCTCGGTGCAGGCGGCTATGGCAACCGCGAAAAATGCCGTGATCCATGCGCTTTTGGGTTGTCCAAAGTAGGGTAATAACCGCGCAAAACGCTGACGTAAGGATTTATTCGTTGAAACTGAAGATGTGTTTAAATTTGTCACTGGCGCGGGCGTTGTGTAGGCAATAAGGGCATAAAGTGCCTGTATTATCGCTGCATGACAGAACGTATGCCTGCAGAGGCACTATCAAATATTTCAACGAAAAACTTAGTTCGGAATTTAGGTTTTCTAGGCTGGGCTAGAGTTTTTGGCATTGCAGCGCTGGTTGGCACCATGCTGTCGCTGCCGTTGACCAATATTTTTGCATCGCTGGCGCTGGTTTTTTGGGTCTTTTCAGGCTGTAAACCGGGTCAAAGCTGGCAAATTGATCTTAAAAACCCTGCTGTGTTTGGCGCTTTGCTGCTTTTGGGCTGGATGTTGCTGAGCTTGCTGTGGTCGCATGCGTCGCTGCAGCAAACGTTTGCAGGTATTTGGAAATACCGTAAATTGATTTATGTGCCTTTGATGGTGTTTTTGTTTGCAGACGCCAAGTGGCGTGACGCTGCCATCAAAGCGTGGTTGGGCGCAGCCATTGTGCTGATGTTGTACGCTTTGATTCACATATTGCCCGACCCGATTGGTGATGGCCACATGGGCGTGCACCCTGCGCTGCCGTTGTCTACTTATTCGTACATCACGCTGGGTTTTGTGCTGATTCCGGCGTTGACGGTGGGGCTGGCTTGGATGATGCAGGCCAGGGCTTGGATCGATAAAAGCTTGGGCGCGTTGGTCGCGCTTTTAACAGTGGCTTTTGTGGTGCTGGCGCAGCAAGGCCGGACGACCTATGTCACACTGACTGCACTGCTGATTTTCTTTATTTTGACGCAGCTTAAAAGCACAAAAAAGTGGTTGGCCATGGGTGTATTGCTTATCGCAGCGGTCAGCATTGGGATGTTTAGCACCAAGGTGCAAACGCGGGTTGCGGAGGTTGTGGCTGACTCTCGGGTAGAGCAAACCACACAGACGATATCTTCTTCAGGCTTGCGCTTGGGCTTTTGGCGGACAACTTTGGACATTGCCAAACACAACCCGATTTTGGGTACGGGCATGGGTACTTGGGCAGATGAGTACCGCAAATACGTGATCAGCACGCCAAATACACCGAAAATCGCTGCTTCTGGCGGTAATCCGCATCAAGAGTATTTGTTGATGGCGTCTCAGCTCGGTTTTGTCGGGCTAGCGCTGTTTTTGGTATGGCTTGGACGCTGTTTTGTTGGAAGCAGGTCACTGGGAAGTCATGAGCGGATTGCCGCGCAGTCCTTGCTGGTCGCCTTTTCGGTGGGATGCTTTTTTAACTCAACTTTGTTTGACAGCGCGACAGGGCATTTCTTTTGTATTGGGCTGGGCATTTTGTTTGCGGGCTATTCATCTGCGGAATCTGCTGAAACAAAAGCAATTTATCATTAGCTATGCATAAAAAAACGACTTTATCGGTCATTTTGATCGCCAATAACGAAGCAAACAATATTTTGGCTTGCTTAGCCAGCGTGAGCTTTGCCGACCAAGTTGTGGTGGTAGATAGCGGTAGCACCGATAACACGGTTGAGTTGGCGCGTTCTGCGGGTGCGGAAGTGGTTCAAACGGCCGATTGGCCTGGTTTTGGTGCACAAAAAAACCGTGCACTTGATTTGGCGACGTGTGATTGGGTGTTTTCAATTGATGCGGATGAACGCGTCACACCTGAGTTAGCTGCGCAACTCAAGGCTGCTATTAAATTAGGAATGGACGTTGAGATCCAAGTTGAAGATAAATTTGACATCGAAAATGATAGCAAAGGTAACAAAAATATTCATGAACACGAAGCTTATGAAGTACCTCGTTTGACACAATTTTGTGGTCAGTGGATTCGCCATTGCGGCTGGACGCCCGACCATGTGCTGCGTTTGTTCAAGCGCGGCAGTGCAAGATTTAGTAACGATTTGGTACATGAGCGGTTGGTTCAATCTCAGGGAACCTGTGGCAAACTAACGACTCAAATGCTACATTTCAGTTATCCCACGCCTGCTAGCTATTGGCGAAAACTTGATCAATACAGCCAAGCGTGGGCTGTGCAGCGGCATTTAGAGGGAGAAAAGACCAGCATGTTGCGGGCAGTAATGTCGGGCATGGTGGCGTTTGT
>JAYUJX010000479.1:0-4344 GCA_043764955.1 Polaromonas sp. | reverse complement strand
GACTTCTTCAATCCGCTGGCAGGGAAGGCTGCCAATGCCGCCGTATCCAACACCACACTTTGCCCTGAAATGGTAAACAACGGGTTCAAATCCCGCATGGTTGGACCAAAAGCAGCCGTTGCTCGTAGCGGAACAACGATACGGCTTTGCAGCTGGTTGATGAAGTTGTTTTGCACATCCAACAAAAACGGCGTCACAGCCCGCATGGTTGCGTCTGGGTGAGGATAAACGTCAAACCTAGCCATGTGAGAGTTGGTCTTAAAACGAACGATATGCGGCAAGGGGCAAGCCCTCAGCCTCAATGCGGGCGTTGTAATGGTCTATCGCCGCTTTGTTCTCTTCATTCCACTTTTGCCAATAGCGCCGTTTCACCTCATCGGCCAGCAACGCATCTACGGTTTGGGAAATATTCATCCCCATTGCCTTGGCCGCTTCCAGCACACTGGCGTTTAGCGACAAGTTGGTCGCCTTTTTTGGGGCGTTTTCAAAGCGAAGCATGGGTTTCTCCTTGGTTTTGGATGCTTGAATTATATGCGCATGAAGTGTGCGCAAGTAGATTACTCTTAAACCCGCACTACCCGCCCCGGATTCATGATGTTCTGCGGATCCAACGCCCGCTTAATCGTCCGCATCAACTCAAGCGCCACAGGCGATTTGTAATCCGGCAGTTTCTCAACTTTCAGGCTGCCAATACCATGTTCAGCGGAGATGGAGCCCTGGAATTGCATCACCATGTCGAAAACCAGCTCATTCACACCGGGTTCTTGGGTTTCTAGGAAGGCGACTTGGTCTGCGCCTTCGGGGGCTTGGACGTTGTAGTGCAGGTTGCCGTCACCTAAGTGGCCGTAGTTGACCAAGCGCGCACCGGAGAAGGCTTCGGCCAGTTTGGCGTCCGTCACGCGGACGAACTCGGGGATGCTGGAGACGGGAATCGAGATGTCGTGCTTGATGTTCAACCCCTCTTGCGCCTGCGCCAGCGGAATGCTTTCGCGGATATGCCATAGCTGCTTGGCCTGCGTCATGTTTTCGGCAACCACGGCGTCCAGCACGCAGCCATTTTCCATGGCGGCTTCCAGCAAACGCTCAAACTGCTCGCGGGCATGGGCTTCAGACTCATGGTCAGAATTCTCCAAAACCACGCAATACGGTGCATCTGTCATACCTAAAAACGGTACGCGTTGCTGCGGGAAGTGCTTGCCGACCAAGCTGAGTGCAAACTGTCCCATGACTTCAAAACCGGTCAAACCCGCGCTCAAATACTTGTGTGCCAAGCCGAGCAGCGTCACAGCTGAGTCCATTGACGGTACGGCGGCAAAGGCGGTGAGTTTCGCGGCTGGCAGAGGGTACATCTTCATGGTTGCGGCTGTGATGATGCCCAGCGTGCCTTCCGCACCAATGAACAAATCGCGCAGGTCGTAACCCGTGTTGTCTTTGCGAAGACCAGACAATCCGCTCCAAATCTCTCCTTGCGCAGTGACAACTTCCAGCCCCAGGCACAGCTCGCGCGTATTCCCAAAGCGCACCACCTGCGTGCCACCCGCGTTCGTGCCCAAGTTGCCGCCAATGGTGCAACTGCCTTGCGAGCCCAAACTCAGCGGGAACAAATAACCCGCATCAAAACAAGTCTGCTGCACATTTTGCAGCACACAACCCGCATCCAGCGTGATGGTGCCATTGCCAGCGTC
Organism: Polaromonas sp.; assembly: GCA_043764955.1. Classification (GTDB taxonomy): domain Bacteria; phylum Pseudomonadota; class Gammaproteobacteria; order Burkholderiales; family Burkholderiaceae_C; genus Aalborgiella. The sequence goes on along the minus strand of JAYUJX010000479.1, from coordinate 2,659 downwards.
CAGCTTGCGCACCGTGTTCATGCGCTGCAGGCTGAGCACGATTTGTGTGCCTGACTCGTCCGGCGTGGAGCCCACCACCATCCCGGTATTGCCACCTTGCGGGACGATGCTGACACCCGGCGTGGCAGCGCAGGCTTTGACGACAGCGGCGACTTGCTCGGTCGAATTGGGCCGCACCACTGCCAAAGCCACCCCCCGCTCGCGCCCGCGCCAGTCGCGCACGTATTGCACGAGGTCGTTGCTGTCGGATTCGATCAGGACGTGGGCGGGGCCGACGATGCTGTGTAGAGTTTCTAATAAAGTTTCTAACGAATTGGGCTTCATAGCTTTAGATTGAAAATGAGGTAATAGGGAATTTAAAAGGTAATTATGGCGAATTTGCCACAATTAGACCCACGATGAAAACGCCGATTGATTTGAAATTGGCACCAAGAATGAAAATATACGTATAATCTGTATAACACGGCCCCTTTCAGCGGAGTTGCTTCGGCAGCAAAGTTGCTTAGGGGTTTTTTCTTGGGCGCTCCAAATCCTGTTACCAACTTGCATCCCAGCCATCGGCAGCACCCATACCCAGACGGTTCAGCCCTAAATGATCCAGGTTGGGGAAAGCTTGTAAGTGGTCTCTCATGCGTGTAGGCCATGAAGATGTCGGGTTCACGACCAGCAACAAGTGGCGCAGCATGCAAAGCAGCAAATAGCATCTTGCGCGAGCGTGTGGATTTCCCTCAAACGGCGCAACCCAAGGCATGACGGCCACGGCGGGCAGCTTGGGTTGATCCACGATATTGCGGTTCCACAAGCGGCTGTGGTGTGCGCACACATTGCGCAGGTAGTTCAAGCTTCGCAGCCAAGTTGCAAATGTCCGGCCGTTGGCAATGCCGTATTTGGCAGCAATTGCATTCTGTTCTGTCTCCCGCATGCCACTGAAAAGCGTAGACATCGTGCCAAAATCCCATACCTCGCACGCCACCCATACCGCCAGTGGCAAGCCATACTTGGTTTTGTTGTGATTGACAAATTCTTCCTTGGAGCGGCTGATCAGTTGAGCATGTTTGGTCAGCCAGACGTGATGTTTTGTCAGACCATTTTGTTTGTCTAGTTCTCCACTGAAAGTTGAGTGAAACAAATCACCCCGCAAATAGGCAAAAGTATCGAGCTTGCCCAAGGCATGCGACATATCAACCCGCAAAGCAATTTCAATACGTTCCAAGGCATCCATTGCCAATAGCCGAAGCTGCTTGTCGAATACATACAAATCTACTGCGTTTTGAAACGTAGCACTGGCTTTGAAGTCATCAGTTGTTTTGGTCGCAGCATCGCGTTGTCGAAACGCAAACCAATAACCACTCAGTCGGTAGTAACCAATGCGTTGGAGGTGGTTGAGAGCTTTGTCTCGGTCAGACACCTGTAAACCCCGTTCAATTAACTGGTCGAGTTGTTCGTCAATATTTATCCAAGGTTTTACATAACTCATAACCACTTACTTCACATCAAACTTCACCAACTTCTTCTCCACCGCCACATTTTTCAGCTGCACATACACCGGCAAACCGTTTTTGTATTTCGGGTAATCCTCGCCAGCAATCAGCGGGTTCAAATAGCGTTTGCATTTGTCGGTGATGCCAAAGCCGTCTTTGCTGATGAAGTTGCGGGGCATGAATTTTTCTACGTTGGCGACTTTGGCCAGGTCGGCGACGCCGATTTTGTATTTGTACGGCACATCAGAGATGCGTTCTACCGTTGGCATGACGGCGTTTTTGCCGGCGAGCGCCAGTTCAACGGCTTTTTGACCGAGTTCGTAGGCTTGTTGCACGTCGGTTTTGGAGGCGATATGACGGGCGGCGCGTTGCAGGTAGTCGGCCACGGCCCAGTGGAATTTGTAGCCCAAAGCTTCTTTGACCATGTTGGCGACCACCGGTGCTGCGCCGCCGAGTTGGGCGTGGCCGAAGGCGTCTTTGCTGCCTTGCTCGGCCAAAAACGTGCCATCGGGGTGGTGGCATCCTTCGGACACGACGACGGTGCAGTAGCCGTGTTCTTTGACCAGCTTGTCCACGCGGGTGAGGAATTTCTTCTGGTCAAACACGATTTCTGGGAACAAAATGACGACGGGGATGCCGTGGTCTTCGATCAAACCACCGGCTGCCGCGATCCAGCCGGCGTGGCGGCCCATGACTTCCAGCACAAAGACTTTGGTGGAGGTTTTGCACATCGAGCGCACGTCAAACGAGGCTTCCAGCGCCGACACGGCGACGTATTTGGCGACTGAGCCAAAGCCGGGGCAGCAGTCGGTGATGGGCAAATCGTTGTCCACGGTTTTGGGCACGTGGATGGCTTGCAGCGGGTAGTTCATGGCTTTGGAGAGCTGGCTGACCTTGAAGCAGGTGTCGGCCGAGTCGCCACCGCCGTTGTAGAAAAAGTAGCCGATGTTGTGCGCTTTGAAGACTTCGATCAGGCGCTCGTACTCGACCTTGTTGGCTTCTAAAGACTTGAGCTTGAAGCGGCAAGAGCCAAACGCACCCGATGGCGTTTGGCGCAGGGCGGCGATGCTGCTGGCGGATTCTTTGCTGGTGTCTATCAAGTCTTCGGTCAACGCGCCGATGATGCCGTTGCGACCTGCAAAAACCTTGCCGATTTTGTCTTTGTGCAGGCGCGCGGT
>JAYUJX010000478.1:0-1196 GCA_043764955.1 Polaromonas sp. | reverse complement strand
AGAAGAGTGCAGAAGAGTGAGTGGAACAGTGCAGAAGAGTGTGTGGAACAGTGCAGAAGAGTGCAGAAGAGTGTGTGGAACAGTGCAGAAGAGTGTGTGGAACAGTGCAGAAGAGTGCAGAAGAATGTGTGGAACAGTGCAGAAGAGTGCAGAAGAGTGTGTGGAACAGTGCAGAAGAGTGCAGAAGAGTGTGTCGAACAGTGCAGAAGAGTGCAGAAGAGTGTGTGGAACAGTGCAGAAGATTGCAGATATGTGTGTGGAACAGTGCAGAAGAGTGTGTCGAACAGTGCAGAAGAGTGCAGAAGATTGTGTGGAACAGTGCAGAGGAGTGTGTCGAACAGTGTAAAAGAGTGTGTGGAACAGTGCAGAAGAGTGTGTGGATCAGTGCAAAAGAGTGCAGAAGAGTGTGTGGAACAGTGCAGAAGAGTGTGTGGAACAGTGCAGAAGAGCGCAGAAGAGTGTGTGGAACAGTGCAGAGGAGTGTGTGGAACAGTGCAGAAGAGTGCAGAAGAGTGTGTGGAACAGCGCAGAAGAGTGTGTGGAACAGTGCAGAAGAGTGCAGAAGAGTGCAGAAGAGTGTGTGGAACAGCGCAGAAGAGTCCAGAAGAGTGTGTGAAAGAGTGCAGAAGAGTGTGTGGAAATGTGCAGAGTAATATACTCACTTCATCTCTGTTTGTATTGATTGTATGTCAAGATGAAATGTCATCTGTGCTGCCTCGTTGTCTTGTACAGTGTCGCTTCTTTTACTTATAATAACTTCCGCCTTTGTCCTGTATCATAAAATTGATTGAATATGGATTACTTGAATGAATTTAGAATAAAGATGATTTCATTTCGTTTGAAGGCCACCTGTTTTCAAGTTGGAGCTCCTTCCGGGATTTTCCTTTGATATCAATTGGTGTCATTCCATTGGCACCTTTGGCAACCAAGTAGGAGACCATGTAAATATCTTTCTGGCCTATAGGAGAAATTAAATGTCAAGTCATGGTAAATCCAATTTGGTTTCCTTGTAATGAAATTCTCTTACCCTTATATGCTTTGACAACAAGATACTTCATAGCTATGTAGCCGAAAGTAAAAAATCCTGCGGGTATCTCTACAGAAGCAGTCGATACAGGTACAGATGGTTCGGTATCGGCATCAGGAGGGCCATCTACAACGATGGCAGCTTTCTTTTTCGATAAAAGGTGATCGTC
>JAYUJX010000477.1:0-1207 GCA_043764955.1 Polaromonas sp. | reverse complement strand
GCCCATGGTGGCAAAGAAAAATGAGGCTAACACCATCCACAGGGCTTGCATAGATAATATGGTTATATATTGTTATTAAAATAGAGGTAAAAAATTGGCATCTAGCCGCTGCATTTATTGCTTAAACAGCTATAAAAATAATAGCAAATTTAATGTTGTTTGGAAGGGTTATCGACTGACTTTAACGGATGGCTTTGGCAGGCTGCATGGCGCGTCTGTACCACTGGTGAAACTCTTGCATGCCGTCTTCCATGGGGCTTTGGTAGGGGCCCACCTCGTTGTCGCCGCGCTGAATCAGCGCTTTGCGACCCGCGTCCATGCGCAGGGCGATTTCGTCGTCTTCGATGCAGGTTTCCATGTAGGCGGCACGCTGGGCATCAACGAAATCGCGCTCAAATTCGGCGATGTCTTCGGGGTAGAAAAACTCCACCATGTTGATGGTTTTTTGGGGCGAAACTGGATGGAGGGTGCTGACGGTCAGCACATGCGGGTACCACTCAATCATGATGTGTGGGTAGTAGGTGAGCCAAATCGCACCAAACTTGGGCGGTGCACCATTGTGGTTTTCTTTTTGGTGCTGTAACAGTGCCGTTTGCCAGCGCTCGTAAATCGCGCTGCCCGCTTGACCCAAGCGGTTCGCCACACCCACGGTTTGCACCGAATAGTCGGGTTTGAACTCCCACTGCAAGTCGCCCGTCGTCACAAAATTGCCCAAACCAGGGTGGAATGGGCCGACGTGGTAGTCCTCTAAATAGACTTCGATGAAGGTTTTCCAGTTGTAGTTGCACTCGTGCATCTCTACGTGGTCCAGCTTGTAGCCGCTGAAATCGAGGTCGGCACGTGGGCCGAGTTGAGCCATGTCGGTGGCAACGTCTCTGCCATTGGCCTCAAACAGCAAGCCATTCCACTCTTGCAGCTTATAGTTGTGCAAGTGCAAAGCGGGGTCGCAGTCAAAATGCGGCGCGGCGATGAGTTGTCCCATGGGTTTCCCGGCTGCCTGGCCGCTGGTGTCATACGTCCAGTTGTGCAGCGGGCAAACCAAGTTGCCCAAACCGCCGGATGCGTTGGATGCGATGCTCCCTTTACCCTGCAAAATCAAGGCTTGGCGGTGGCGGCAAACGTTGGAAACCAGCTCGATGCCGGCTTGGCCATGGATCAGCGCACGACCGGCATTTTCTTGTGGCAGGGTGTAAAAGTCGCCCGGGTT
>JAYUJX010000476.1:0-1209 GCA_043764955.1 Polaromonas sp. | reverse complement strand
GGGTGGCTGCATGAACGGATGGCAAGCCCTTTTTTATAAAGAAGTCTTACGGTTTTGGAAAGTCGGTTTTCAAACCGTTGCAGCGCCAGTGCTGACTTCGGTTCTGTACTTGGTCATTTTTGGGCACGTATTAGAAGACAAAGTGAAAGTCTACGACAGCGTTAGCTACACCGCATTTTTAGTGCCTGGCTTGGTGATGATGAGTATTTTGCAAAATGCATTTGCGAACAGCTCGTCCTCGCTGATTCAAAGCAAAATCATGGGTAACTTGGTGTTTCTGCTTCTAACGCCGTTATCGCATTGGAGCTGGTTTGTGGCCTATGTGGGTTCAGCTGTGATACGTGGCTTGGCTGTGGGGGCGGGGGTTTTACTGGCAACCATTTGGTTTACCAAGTTAAGCTTGGTCGCACCTTTGTGGGTTATCGTTTTCGCTTTGATGGGCGCAGGTATTTTGGGTGCGTTGGGTTTGATTGCAGGCTTGTGGGCGGAAAAGTTTGACCAATTGGCAGCATTTCAAAGCTTCGCCATCATGCCGATGACATTTTTGAGCGGTGTTTTTTACTCCATCCATTCTTTGTCGCCGTTCTGGCAAAACGTCAGCCATTTGAACCCGTTTTTCTACATGATTGATGGTTTTAGGTACGGCTTTTTCGGCGTGAGCGACGTGTCACCTTGGCTAAGTTTTGGGATTGTTTCAGTTGCTTTGGTCATTGTGAGCGCAGTTGGCATTTACTTACTGAAAACTGGTTACAAAATCAGAAGCTAAAAACCATAAAATTTTTAATACAACAACATGACTGCTGACGAATTAAAAAACATCATTTCAAGTAACTTGAAATGCGAACACATAGCGCTTGAAGGCGATGGTCAGCATTGGTACGCAACCATCGTGGCTCAGGAGTTTGAAGGCAAGCGTTTGATTCAGCGCCACAAGTTGGTCTACGCCACTTTGGGTGAGAAAATTCAAACCAATGAAGTGCACGCTTTGTCGATGAAAACATACACACCGCAAGAGTGGCAGGCATTGCAATAAACTTGCTTATAGATATTCAGATAGAAGATTACAGAAGATCAGGGAACACACAACGTGGACAAATTAATTATCACTGGCGGCGTAGAACTTCGCGGAGAAGTTGTTATCTCTGGCGCTAAAAATGCGGCTTTGCCTGAGCTGTGCGCTGCATTGCTGTCTGCCGAGCCCGTCACCTT
>JAYUJX010000475.1:0-1211 GCA_043764955.1 Polaromonas sp. | reverse complement strand
CCGGATTCAGCACCAAACCAGCTTTGCAACCGAGTTCGCGAATCATAGACAGCGTGCGGTCCACGTGTTTGGACGCTTCGGGGTGGAAGGTGATGATGTTGGCACCGGCTTTGGCAAACAGCGGGATGATGCTATCGACGGGTTCAACCATCAAATGCACATCAATCGGAATATTCACATGCGGGCGAATCGCTTCGCAAACCAAGGGGCCAATCGTCAAATTCGGCACGTAATGGTTGTCCATCACATCGAAATGAACCAGATCCGCACCAGCGGCTTCAATGGCGCGGACTTCTTCGCCTAATTTGGCAAAGTCGGCGGAGAGGATGGAAGGGGCTAGGCGTAGGGTTTGCTGCATGGGTTCAATGATGAAAGGGGTGGGAGATGTCCTATTTTAGATGTTGCCCAAAAAACGCCAGCGTCCTCCCCCGCGCCAAAGTGGCCGCCGGGGCGTTGTAGGCACCGCGCTGGTCGCAGTTGAAGCCGTGGCTGGCGGGGTAGATCTGCACGTCCACCTGGGGCTGCGCGGCGGCAAAGGCGTGAACGGTGTCCATCGGAATGCTGGCGTCCTGCTCGCCAAAATGAACCATGACAGGGCAATGCGGTTGCCGCGCCAGCTCCGCGCCCGCCGTCATTCCCGCACCGTAGTAGGGCACGGCGGCGCTGAGGCCCGTCAGTGTGCCGGCTGCGCGCCAGGTTAGTAAGCCGCCCCAGCAGTAGCCCACCAGACCCACTTTGCCACCAGGCAGCAATTGATGGGACGCAAAGTCGATCGCCGCCTGCACATCCTGCATCACCTGCGGTTGGATCGCTTCGGCGGCGGCTTTCAAAGCGACGCCGGCCTGCACGTCTTCAGGGGTGTAGCCCAGGCTGACACCCGTCTGTACGCGGTGAAAGGTGCTGGGTGCAACCACCAGATAGCCCTTCTCGGCATAGCTGTCGGCAACCGCCTTAATGTGGGCGTTGACACCAAAAATCTCCTGCAGCACCACAATCGCCCCTAGGGGCGCAATTTTGGGCAATGCAACATAGGCAGGAAAAACAAAGCCATCGCTGGAGGTGACATCTTCAAAATTACCCATGATGCGCGTCCTTGTGAATGTGAAAAAGTTGATAAATAACGTAAATAAGTGTCTACAAATCCGTCCTGAGCTTCCATATCTCGGGAAACAGCACCACATCCAGCATGCTGCGCAAGTAACTCACGCCAC
>JAYUJX010000474.1:0-4415 GCA_043764955.1 Polaromonas sp. | reverse complement strand
CGCTGATGCATGAAACCGCACGGCGCTTTCCTGACGATGTGGCTCGTACCGTCATCAGCCGGCAGATGATTTTTGCCTACATCGGCATTGCCGTCATTCCAGCAGCGTTTGGACTTCTGGCGACGTGGGCGGGGCTGGGGGTGATCATGCCAGTGATCGTCGCCCTGCTTTTGGCGATGCTGGTTGTGACCACCTGGCTGGATCGTTTGACCTGAAAATAGCTATATTTTTAATAGCTAATTAGTCAATAAATACGCTGGCTAAGGGCATATTTACTACCCCAAAAAAACCACTTTTACTGCGGCTGCAGATTGATGGATTTGGCAATGGCGCGGTATTGTGCGGTTTCGTCCGCGAATGCTTTGTTGGCGTCGTCTAAAGATTGCAAGGGAGAAATCTCTTGCCCCAGCGCAACAATACTGGCTTTGAACTCTGTGTCCACCATCACCGCCTGAATGGCTTTGTGCAAAGCTTGAGCGACGCGTTCTGGCGTATCACGTTTAACAAAATAGCCTGTGCCGATTTCAGCCGTGAATGATTTCAGCAATTTGCTCTCTGTGGTGCTTGGTAGTTGCAGCATGAGCGGGCCGCGCCCTGGAGACAGCGCTGCGATGAATTTAATTTTGCCGCTTTTGGCAAGCTCAACTTGTGGTGCACCGTACGGCGACATAAAGATATCGACTTGGCCACCCATCATGTCTTTGACAACATCTGCAGCGCCTTTGTAGGGCACATGCAGCATGGGCGCACCGATGACTTTGCTCATCTGCTCACCCAGCAAATGATAGAAAGAGCCTATGCCTACGCTGGCATACGTCATGGATTTGCCCTCTTTCGCGGTCTTGATGGCATATGCCACTAATTCGTCGGCGTTATTGGCTGGTAAATCTGCTCTGGCCATGATCGCCATAGGTGCCATGCCAACGCGGTGAATCTGGCGGAAATCTTCTGGTTTGTATTTCGCTGATGAAATGGCCAATGGCGCAAAGATCAATTCATTAGGCGAGCCTTGAAAAATCAAATAACCATCGGACGGCGCATTCAACACCTTTTGCGCCGCAATGCTGCCGCTGGCACCACCTAGGTTATCCACCAACACGGGTTGACCTAAAGATTTGCTCAATAGCGGATTGACACGTCGGGCAATCACATCAGACAAGCCGCCCGCAGGATAGGGCACCATCAAGGTGACGGGTTTCACAGGAAATGCCTGCGCGTGCAATACGGCGCTGAATGCAGCGCCAATTAGCAAGGTTATTAACGCGCTGATAGTAACGACGATGCGGCGAAATGTCTTCATAGTCGGCCCTTTGATGTTAAAAAGTTTGCACGAAAAAAGTATATTTATGTATGAATTTTAAGTTATCAACCCAAGAAATCATTCCAACGTTTTCAGCTAGCGAAGCTATACGTTTAGTTTCGTCATAATTAGGGTTTTACGCAAGCTCCAAAACCATCATGTCTGTCACCCTGCCCGCCCCTTCATCAAGCCAATCTAGTCAGTATGAAGACTTCCTGCGTCACGTGGACACCCACGGTGTGTTCAAAGCGGATCGCACGGGCACGGGTACTAAAAGCGTGTTTGGCTACCAGATGCGGTATGACTTGAGCCAAGGCTTTCCACTGGTGACGACGAAGAAAGTTTTCGTCAAAGCCATCATCACCGAACTGCTGTGGTTTTTGACGGGCTCATCTAATAACAACTGGCTGACCGAGCGCGGCGTGACGATTTGGGACGAATGGGCCAAGCCAGACGGCGATTTGGGCCCCGTTTACGGTGTGCAATGGCGCTCTTGGCCGGCGCCTGACGGGCAACACATTGACCAGATCTCAGAAGTCATCAAAACCTTGAGATCCAACCCCGACTCACGCCGCATCATCGTCAGTGCTTGGAACGTGGCGGATTTGTCCAAAATGGCTCTGATGCCCTGCCATGCCTTTTTCCAGTTTTACGTCGCGCCGCCCACCGAAGCTGGTGCGGATGGAAAGAAGAGGGGCAAACTGAGTTGCCAGTTGTACCAACGCAGTGCCGATATCTTTTTGGGTGTGCCGTTCAACATCGCCAGCTACGCCCTGCTCACCCACATGGTGGCGCAGCAATGCGACCTCGATGTGGGCGACTTTATCTGGACCGGCGGCGACTGCCACATTTACAGCAACCACGCTGAGCAGGTCAAACTGCAGCTGAGCCGCGTACCCATGGGTTACCCCACTTTACGCATCAAACGCCAGCCAGAATCGATTTTTGACTACCAATACGAAGACTTTGAAATCGTCCGCTACCAGAGCCACCCTGCCATCAAAGCGCCCGTGGCGGTTTGATTCCAACTATTTCTAGGTATTTATAAGCTACTTAAACAGCATGTAACGAAATCTAATAATTTGTTCCGCAAGGTAATAGTTAGGGTCTTCCCGTAATTAAGTAAACATTAAAATGTATACTTTCATTAACGCTTCTGATTTGAAGCATTGATAGGAGTAATACCATGGAATACATCACACTATTGGCCTTAGGCGTCTTGGCTGGACAAGTTGCATCATTGCTTTATGGTGGTTACAGCTTGGGGGCTTTGGGTAACGGCATTGCGGGTTTAACGGGCGCTTTGTTCACAGGCAAATACTTGGCAGCGGTTTTTGGTATGCCTGAGTCTGCAGGTTTGTTTGTTGGCGGTGTCTTAGGCGCATTCGTGATTTTGGTGGTTTTCAGCGTTGGTGAATCTTTGCTAACCAACAAAAAACGCCATTTGTTTTAAATATTCTGTATTCCCATGCGCAGCTTGCGCAAAAAAGGCTTTAGTTCATTAAACTAAAGCCTTTTTTCATGCAACTTAACCTCATCTACGCGCGTGCGCGCAACGGCGTCATTGGCAAGCAAGGCCTGCTTCCGTGGCACCTGCCAGAAGACTTGGCGTATTTCAAACGTATGACGCTAGGCTGCCCCGTCATCATGGGGCGCAAAACATGGGATTCATTACCGCCGAAATTTCGACCGCTACCAGGTCGCACCAATGTGGTGATCACGCGCCAAGTTGATTGGCGTGCAGATGGCGTGTTGCCATCGAATAATTTACTTCAAGCGCTATCGATTTGTGAGCACATGAGCATCATTTTAGAACCCAGCCCTGAGCAAGTTTGGGTGATTGGTGGGGCGCAGATTTATGCTGAAGCCTTGCCTTTGGCCAAACGCATCCTCGTCACCGAAATTGACAGCGACTTTGAAGGCGACGCGTTTGCACCCGTGCTAGGCGCGGATTGGATAGAGTCGGCACGTGAGGCGCACATCTCGAAAACGGGCTTGGCATTTAGCTTTGTCACGTATCTTCGTCAAGAAATCGGCAAGGAAGCCTGATGCAATTAGCCACTTGGAACGTCAACTCCCTCACTGTGCGGCTGCCGCAAGTCTTAGATTGGCTGGCCACCAACCCCGTGGATGTGCTGGTGTTGCAAGAAACGAAGATGACGGATGACAAGTTTCCGGCAGCGGCGTTTCTTGAAGCAGGCTACAACGCGCAATGGTATGGGCAAAAAACCTACAACGGCGTGGCGATGTTGAGCAAAACGGCGATACCCGTGGCTGACGTGGTGAAGAACATCCCAGGCTTTACCGATGATTTGGCGCGTGTGATAACGGCAACAGTTACTGATGAGAAATTCGGCAGTATTCGGGTGGTTGGTGCCTATTTTCCCAACGGGCAAGAGCCTGGCAGTGAAAAGTTTGACTACAAAATGAACTGGCTGCGGGGTCTGCGAGATTGGCTCAAAGAGGAGTTGGTAACGCACCCCAAACTCGTCATCATGGGCGACTACAACATCACTTTTGACGATTTGGATGTGTGGGACCCGGTAGGCTTAGAGGGCACGATTCACTGTACCGAAGAAGAGCGCTACCAGCTACGCGCCGTGGTCGCGCTGGGTTTGACCGATACACACCGTCTGTTTGAACAGCCCGCCAAATGCTACAGCTGGTGGGATTACCGTGACTTTGGTTTCCGAAAAAACAAGGGTTTGCGGATTGACCACATCTTGGTCAGCAACGCGCTGAAAGTGTCCGTCACCGCCTGCGCGATTGACAAATTACCCCGCAAAAACGAACGGCCCAGTGACCATGCCCCTGTGATTTTGACGTTAAATTAGCATCGTTTTAAATCTTATAATGCTATATTTTTAATAGCTATTAAATCAACAAATATCATGGCTATAGCCATTTATTACGTATTTTTGCCTGTTTTCACTGACACTTTGAGCTACTCTTTACCCAATCCCAGCTCTTGAATCTTGCGGGTAATCGTGTTGCGGCCAATGCCCAGCTTGTGCGCGGCGTCGATGCGCCGGCCTTTGCTGCTGGCGAGGGCTGCTTGAATCAAATGGGTTTCGAAGCGGCGTGTCATCTCGTCCCACACATCGGTGCGGTCAGT
>JAYUJX010000473.1:0-4416 GCA_043764955.1 Polaromonas sp. | reverse complement strand
TTCCCCATGCGTGGCGATCTGCCCAAGCGCGAGCCGGGCTGGGTCAAGTCTTGGGAAGACAAGGGCATCTATAAAAAACTGCGCGATGTTCGAGCTGGTAAACCTAAATTTGTGCTGCATGACGGCCCACCATACGCCAACGGCCAGATCCATATTGGCCATGCCGTCAATAAAGTGTTGAAAGACATGATCGTCAAGGCTCGCCAACTGGATGGTTTCGACGCCGTCTATGTGCCGGGCTGGGATTGTCACGGTCTGCCGATTGAAAACGCGATTGAAAAACTCTACGGCCGCAACCTACCCCGCGATGAAGTGCAGGCCAAAAGTCGCGCTTTCGCCACCGAGCAGATCGCCGGCCAAATGGCGGACTTCAAACGCCTCGGCGTGCTGGGCGAGTGGGACAACCCCTACCGCACCATGGATTTTGCCAACGAGGCGAACGAAATCCGCGCGCTCAAACGCATCATGGAGCGTGGCTTTGTGTACCGTGGCCTGAAACCCGTGTACTGGTGCTTTGACTGCGGTAGCTCGCTGGCCGAGTTTGAGATTGAATATGCCGACAAAAAATCGCAGACGCTGGATGTCGCTTTTCAGTGCGCCGAGCCTGAAAAACTGGCAGCGGCGTTTGGCTTGGACAAACTCAGCAAAGACGCTTTTGCCGTGATCTGGACCACCACCGCCTGGACGATTCCTGCCAACCAGGCGCTGAACCTGAACCCCGAGCTGGAATACGCGCTGGTCGATACAGAGCGCGGTTTGCTGGTCTTGGCAGCTGTTTTGGTTGAGAAGTGTCTGGCGCGTTACAAGCTCGAAGGCACTGTGTTGGCGACCACTTTGGGTAAAAACCTCACCTTGATGAAGTTCAAGCACCCGCTTTACGACGCAGATGCTGGATACCAACGCATCAGCCCCGTGTTTTTGGCCGATTACGCAACGGCGGATGACGGCACCGGCCTGGTCCACTCCTCCCCCGCTTACGGCGTAGAAGACTTTAACAGCTGCGTTGCCAACGGAATCACCACCGACGACATCTTGAACCCTGTGCAAGGCAATGGCCGCTACGTGGACGAGCTGCCCTTGTTTGGCGGCTTGAACATCTGGAAAGCCTGCCCGGTCGTGATTGAGGCGCTGCAAAACGCCAACCGTTTGATGGCGACCGAGAACATCACCCACAGCTACCCGCATTGTTGGCGTCACAAAACGCCAGTGATCTACCGTGCAGCAGCGCAGTGGTTTATTCGTATGGATGAGGCCACATCAGCCACAGCCGGCGTATTTGCTGCCGACGCTGCTACAAAATCTTTACGCCAGTTGGCTTTATCTGCAATTGAAGAAACCCAGTTCTACCCCGAAAGCGGTCAGGCACGCCTGCGCGCCATGATCGCCGGCCGTCCGGACTGGTGCATCAGCCGCCAGCGCAACTGGGGCGTACCCCTGCCGTTTTTCATCCATATCGCCACCGGTGAACTGCACCCGCGCACCATGGAACTGATGGACTTGGCAGCCAGCATGGTGGAAGCCGGCGGCGTCGAGGCCTGGAGCAAGGCGACGATGGAAAGTTTGATTGGTGCGGATGGCGAGTACGGTGCCATCAACTACACCAAGAGCACCGATATTTTGGACGTGTGGTTTGACTCTGGCACCACGCATTACCACGTGCTGCAAAAGAGCCACGACGCGCAATCAACCTGGCCGGCTGACTTGTATTTAGAGGGTCATGACCAGCACCGCGGCTGGTTCCACAGCTCGCTGCTCACCGCCTGCGCCATGTACGACCACGCGCCCTACAAAGGCTTGCTGACGCACGGCTTCACCGTGGACGGCAAAGGCCGCAAGATGAGCAAGAGCGAAGGCAATGTGGTCGCGCCACAAGCCGTGAGCGACAAGATGGGCGCTGAGATCATCCGCCTGTGGTGCGCTGCGACCGATTACTCGGGCGACCTGAGCATTGACGACAAAATTCTGGCGCGCATGGTGGACATCTACCGCCGCATCCGCAACACCTTGAAGTTTTTGTTGGCCAATACCAGCGACTTCGACCCTGCACTTGACGCTGTGCCACTGGACGAGATGCTGGAAATCGACCGCTACGCGATGAGCCGTTTTGCGCAGCTGCAGGCCGAAGTGCTGGCGCACTACCAAGTGTATGAATTCCACCCCGTCGTCGGCAAACTGCAAGTCTATTGCAGCGATGACCTGGGCTCGTTCTACCTCGATATCTTGAAAGACCGTCTCTACACCACCGCGCCAAAATCTAAAGCACGGCGCAGTGCGCAAACGGCTTTGCACCAAATCAGCCAGGCGCTGCTGCGTTTGATGGCACCGTTTTTGAGTTTCACGGCCGAAGAAGCGTGGCAAGTGGTTGGCAACTCGGAATCAATCTTCATGGAAACCTACGCCACCTTCGACGCACCAGACGAGGCTTTGCTGGCCAAGTGGAGCCGCATCCGCGAGATTCGCGACATGGCGAACAAAGAGATTGAAACTTTGCGTGCTGCAGGCACAGTGGGATCATCACTACAAACCAATTTAACATTGGAAGCGAATGCTGAAGACCACGTCCTGCTGAGCAGTTTAGGTGCTGATTTGAAATTTGCATTCATCACATCTTTTATAAATTTAATAGCATCAGAGGCAACAAATACAATGGCTACGGAATCAAACGATGTTAAATGCGAGCGCTGCTGGCATTACAGTGCGGATGTGGGAAGCGATGCAGCGCATCCGACGATCTGCGGCCGCTGCAGCAGCAATTTGTACGGTTCTGGTGAAGTCAGGACGGTGGCATAAATGGCCAAGTCACCCCGTAAAACCAGCTTCAAAAGCACCTATGCGTCCGGCTCAAAAAGCGGTTTGCTAACCTGGCTGGGCTTGGCGCTCATCATTTTGCTTGCTGACCAGTTCACCAAAATATTAGTTGTTGGTTACTACCAATTGGGCGACAGTACACCCGTCACCAGTTTTTTCAACTTGGTGCGTGCGCACAACAGCGGCGCAGCCTTTTCGTTCTTAGCCAACGCAGGCGGCTGGCAGCGCTGGTTTTTCACGGGTATTGGCGTGGTGGCGGCGCTTTTTATCACCTGGTTGCTACGGCAACATGCGGGGCAAAAACTCTTTGCTTTCGCCATGGCGTGCATTTTGGGCGGCGCCATTGGCAACGTGATAGACCGCGTGATGTATGGCTATGTGGTTGATTTTTTAGACTTTTACTATAGCGGCTGGCACTTCCCCGCTTTCAATGTAGCTGACAGTGCCATCAGCATTGGGGCGGCATGTTTGATTTGGGATGAATTGCGACGCGTAAAAAAGACGTAATAAATGAGAAAACTAGCGATCTATCGGGACTTTACGCTTCATGTTCCGTAACCGCCTGTGAACAGGCCACAACCAAAGAATTTGCACCAGTGCATAGCCTGAAATTGCAATGTACACGCCCAGTAAAGGTAAGCCGATAACCAACGGCCAACCTAGACTTTGCAGCCATACTGAGATAGCAATAAACCAATCCGCAGAACCAAAACTAGCCTGAGTCATGCTGGACAGTGGTGGCAAAACCGATTCACCAGGCAATATAAAAGCACCTATGTTGAAAGCTGCGATATAAAGCGGCACGATGGTCAATGGATTGCTTACTAGGGTGGCGGCAAAACCAGCAACAATATTGCCACGCCACAGAACGCAAGCAGATAGAGCAGCTAGCATTTGCAAGGGGCCAGGTATCAAGCTGCAAAACAAACCAAAAGCAAGTCCTCTTGCCAAGGGCTCGCGAGCAAAGCTGAAAATATCATGCTTATCGGCCCAAGGCTTGATTCTTACAAAAACAGGCCCATTCATCATAGACAAAACACGCGGTTCAAGGGTTCTAAACCACTGTTTTAAATGATTAGGTTTATGAGCCATGTGTCGGAAAGCTCTTTTGTGATATTTTCTGATCCATACTTAAGACTCGATTTTTTTTTGTTTTATTGGTTTACGCGAGCTGTACACCGATGCAATCATAGACGTGGCAATGATGCTTGCCGTGACGAGAAGAGCATAACCAATCGGTATCTTATAAAAATCAATGATTAACATCTTCGTTCCAATAAAGACCAATACAAGCGCTAGACCATATGCTAAGAGATGGAAACGGTCAGCCAAATCTGCCAATAAAAAGTAAAGTGCACGTAATCCCAAGATAGCAAAGATGTTTGCCGTCAGCACAATAAATGGATCCTGAGTTATGGCGAATATAGCTGGAATACTATCTACAGCAAAAATAATATCAGTCACCGCAATCATCACCAACACCACGAACAAGGGCGTGTAGTGCTTCACGTTTTTAATGACAGTTGTCAGCTTCTCGCCGTCGAACTCATTGGTCATTTTGATGCGTTTGCGAAGAAAAGACAAAACTGGATTTTTGGATATATCCGC
>JAYUJX010000472.1:0-1215 GCA_043764955.1 Polaromonas sp. | reverse complement strand
GAGTGAGGTAGTACGCCTCCTTCATGTTGATGATGGAGGTTTGCAAACCCGCTTTGCGTTGTGGAGGGGAATCCTCTTCCGAGTTTTCCGCCTTTTGCGCGCGGTGTGTTTTACCGGATTTAGCATCGGCTTTGGTTTTCACCTTTTTGTCCTTTGGGGCGGGTTTAGGGCCCGCCTTTGGGGACTCTTTCTTAGCGAGGGGCTTGATCTTAAGTGCTTTTATTTCTTTTGGCTTAGACTTTTCGGGTTCGACTTCCTCGTCGTCTTCGACTTCGACTTCGACTTCGACTTCAGCTTTCGCTTCATCGTCGTCGCTGTCCTCGTCCCCGTCATCCTCCCCGTCATCCTCTCCGTCGTCTCCGTCGCCACTACTTGCGTTGGACTCGTCGGAGGAACTGTCGGGGTTGCCACCATCACCTCCCCTTTTCGTTGGCGTCGTCAACGTCGTTCTCGCTGTCGCCGTCGTTGTCGGGGTTGTCGTCGTCGTCGTCGTTGTTGGCATTGTCTTCACCGTCGGCGTCAGCCTCCGGCTCTGACTCGGCTTCGGCCTCGGCCGTGCCGTTGTCGGCTGCCTCATTGGTTTCGAATTCGGCGCCGACAGATGGTACGACTAGGTAGTCCTCTGCACAGATCTGTCTCAGTTGGGGGTGGAGTTCAGAGTTGTCTCCTCTTTTTTTTAAGTACCCGCGGGTATCTAGGGGAGAATCTGTCTCACCCTTGGCGTCCTCGGGTGATATCCCGAGTAGCTCGTCGTTTGAGGTTTCTAAGGCGTCGGCATCAGCTTGTGCAGCTGCTATTGCTGCTTGCTCTTTCTGATGAGCTGCTTGCATCTTTTTGGCTGCTGCCATGACGCCTTTGAAAAACTTCTCCGAGTCTTCAATACGAGTTGGTGTAGCCGAAACACGGATTGCTTCTTTGGCCAGAGCCAATATCGATTTCTCGATGTTCTGCTTTACAAGGGCCTGCTCCGCTTTGTGCATTTCCTTCTCAGTGAGAGGAGCACTGCGCAAAGCGCTTGGAGCTGAAGAAGCAGAGGCGGCTGAGTTAGCAGCCGCTTTCTTCTTTATTTGGGCCCTTGTCATGGGACTTTTGTCTTGAGCTTGAAACGTCTTGATCTTGGGGTCTTGGACAGCGACGGAACTCGGACGCGGCGCTCTATGGAGCTGAGGATGTGATCCCGCAGCTATGATGTCGTGGGATCGTAGGATCCTTTAA
>JAYUJX010000471.1:0-1217 GCA_043764955.1 Polaromonas sp. | reverse complement strand
TATACAGGCACTTACACCGGTACTTCTAGCGGCGTCAACGCTGGCCCTACCGCTC
This sequence comes from Polaromonas sp., assembly GCA_043764955.1. Lineage (GTDB taxonomy): Bacteria > Pseudomonadota > Gammaproteobacteria > Burkholderiales > Burkholderiaceae_C > Aalborgiella. The sequence continues at coordinate 1,162 of JAYUJX010000471.1, read as the reverse complement.
TTACTATCGCGGCAGACAAATCTCTCAAAGGTACATTTAGCATTACCAATCGACTTACAAATGAAACAGGAACGGGCGTACCCACTGTCTACGAAACGACGCTGGATGGCTCAGTTGACTCAACAGGTAAAGTTGCGTTCAATTCCTCGATGGAGGGCACGGTGGTGATGGTCTTCACAGGCCAAATCAACAGTGCTGGCTTGTTGACTGGTACTTATTACGAACCCGCATATCCAAATGACCCATCAAAAGCGGGTACTTTTAGTTTGCAAGGTCCTAAAAATGGTTCAACTACGACGACAACATCAGGCTCTGCAAAGAGCTGCACTGGTTCTTACGTGGGTAATTATGATGCTCCCTCACGCGAAGAGCGCATCCGTTTGCGTAATCTGTCAATCATCAACAACGGTGGCGTTGTCACCGGCAACGATGCTATCGATAACGTCACGGCAGGCGGCGGCGGTGTTGACGGCGGTATTTACATGACGGGTTCCTACGCTTTTGAAACAGACGCAAACTGCAATGTTGTTAAAGGCACAACGATGGTGTTCTACTCTTATCAGTACAACATAAACGGTACAGTGAATAAAACCGGCGAATCCGCCTTGACCTGGTCAGGCCAAGGTTCTGCAGGTGATATGACCATCAAAGTTGATGCAAACAATGCAGTCTCTGGTAGCTTCTACCACCCAGCGCCTGATAACTTTGTTTATGGCGTTATCTCGGGTACTTTCACCCCTAACGGCAAAATCTAAGCCTTAGCGGTTTAAAAAACTAAAAGCCCTGCATGGTTCGCCACGCAGGGCTTTTTTATGGATTAGATATGATGTAGAAAATGTCTTTTGCTATAAAAATAATAGCATTATAGACAATAAATACGCTGTCTATAGGCTATTTATGCCTTTACAGGGCTTGTTTTGAAAAGTTTTACGGCTTTTTCAGCAAATCGCAGGCTTGCAGCGCCTTGGCAGCCTGTTTAATGGTCTCAAACGGCATTTTTGAGCGTTGCGCGATGTCCAGCAGGCTGTGCTGGCCGTCGGTCAAATTCAGCGTCCACAGCAGCGCCATTTCAAACGTTGGGCGGTGAATGGTTGCGCCTATGTTGCCGTACAAGCCGCGTTTGCCCAGTCTTGGCTCGCATTTGGGGTTTTGGTTCACTAAG
>JAYUJX010000470.1:0-1218 GCA_043764955.1 Polaromonas sp. | reverse complement strand
ACATCACATCACATCACATCACATCACATCACATCACATCACATCACATCACATCACATCACATCACATCACATCACATCACATCACATCACATCACACCTCACTCACACCACACCACACCACACCTCACATCACATCACATCACATCACATCACACCACATCACATCACATCACATCACATCACATCACATCACACCACATAGATCAAATTCTTAAACTTACCGGATTAGTCACGAAATCTGTCTGGGAGGAGAAGTCACTACCGGTTGGCGCGGTTTGTGTGGACCCTGGAACTAAAGCATCCCTTCGGATTCTGTCCCTCTCCACTAAGAATGCTTTGTCAGCCTGAGAGAGAGAGAGAGAGAGAGAGAGAGGGTAAGAGGGAGGAGGGTAAGAGGGAGAGAGTAAAGAAGAGGATCGGTGAAGAGATGAGAAGAGGAAAGGGAAGAGTAGTTGGTGAGTTAAGAGTTTGCGGCAAGAATTTCGAGCCATCTTTTCTTATGTCCCCAGACATTCTGTCTATTCTATGCTATTCCATTCCATTCCATAAAATACGATACAATACAATACAATACAATACAATACAATACAATTCATTTCAATTCAATTCAGTTCAGTTCAATACAACACAATACAATTCATGTCACAGAACATTCTCGATTCTCACCTCTGACTTCCTTAATAGCACAACTCGTACTGCTGCCTCTTTTTCCAGCACTATTACTCTCGCTGACTCTTCTTGGAGAGATTTCTGCGTGACTATAAGATTCTCTTTTGCCGCCTAAAGAATAGAAGAATTAAAATGAAATGGAATAAAATGATAAATAAAGTGTGAAATGGAGTAGAGTAAGACCAGACAAGATGAGAAGAAATGAGATGGTATAATAGAGGAGCAGAGGGAGATAATGAAATAGAATGGATCATCAAGGAGAATAAGAGGAGCGTATGTTGATAGTTTCTTATAACTGGAAAGATCAGATGAAATTATTGTTTGTCTGTCCTGTAAGGTCTGATATCGCGTCTAGATGAATAGAAAATAACATCATCTTTCGCATCGAAATTAATCAAAATGTAAGATATTGTCGACTGTAAGATGTTCCGCGATGTCAAGTGTTCTATGTGGTACACTGTCAAGCACTGCTCTACCTTTAGTTGTCTTCCGAACGAAACGTGTTCCGCTTCCTTGGACGCTGCTCTGTTCTAAAATACAGAATACA
>JAYUJX010000469.1:0-1220 GCA_043764955.1 Polaromonas sp. | reverse complement strand
GTCCGCACGGGCTTGGTGTCGTTCAGCGCCACTTGGCATTTTTCCAAAATAAGCACGAGTTTGGCCGATTCTTTGTCGCCCGAACGCGCTAATTTGCTAACGCGGTGCAAGCCTTTTTCAACTGCGGTCAAATCGGCCAAGCACAGCTCGGTCTGAATCACTTCGATGTCGTCAATCGGGTCGACCTTGCCAGCGACGTGGATGACGTTGTCGTCCTCAAAACAGCGCACCACGTTGATGGTGGCGTCGGTTTGGCGGATATGCTCCAAAAACTTGTTGCCCAGGCCTTCACCGGTGCTGGCACCTGCCACCAAACCGGCAATGTCGACAAACTCGACAATCGCGGGGACGATGCGCTCAGGCGTGATGATGGCGGCCAGCTTTTGCAAGCGCGGGTCCGGCACTTCGACGACGCCGACGTTGGGCTCAATCGTGCAAAACGGGTAGTTTTCAGCGGCAATGCCGGCCTTGGTCAAGGCGTTAAACAGGGTCGATTTACCGACGTTGGGCAAGCCCACAATTCCGCATTTCATGCTCGAAAATTCCTAAATTGAATTCAATAAAATAATATTGAAAGATATCAAAAGATGCTTTTTTGCTATATTTTTAATAGCTACTTAGGCAATAAATACGCCGGCTAGATGCCAATACAACCCTTATTTTACCCGTTTTCGGGTTTAGAACACGTAGTTCGCCCCCACAGCCTGCCCCACACGCAGGGTTGCGCCCTGACCTGCCAAAACGATGGCATTCATGCCCAACGTCACTGCGCCGTCCATCAAGGGGTTAGCACGGTAGCTTTGCAGCATGTCGGCCACGGCGGTGCCTTGTTTGCCGTTTTGCAGGTCGACGTCTGGAATCGTGCAGCGAGCGCAGGGTTTGACGTGTTTAAGTTGGACTTCGGTCTCTTTTGTGGTGATATGCAGGGTGTCCAAGCGATCTTCGTCGTAGGCGTCAATGCCGGTTAGCACCACATTGGGGCGCAAACGCTGCATGGTGATGGCTTTTTCACCGGCGAAGGTGAGCTTGTCGTTCAGCACTTTGAGGGAGGCCACACTGGTCACCAGCACCGCAAAACCGTCGTCAAAGCCGTTTTTGGCTTCGATGCCTTTGGTCCATGCCATGCTGGACAGGCGCTTTTGCTCGGGGTCGAAGCGCACCAATCTGACGGTTTGGTTCAAAAAGTCGCTGAACCAATAGGCCGCCTCGTCACCCATGTC
>JAYUJX010000468.1:0-1223 GCA_043764955.1 Polaromonas sp. | reverse complement strand
CGGGTTGTTTTGGTTGATATTTATTAGATCTTTTTTAAGGAATTGTCATGTTTAAACGTTCACTCTTGGCTCTCGCAGTTTTGTCTAGCGCGCTGATGTCAATTCAAACCGCGCAGGCACAAACTACAGAAAAAGTGCTCAACATCTATTCTGCACGCCATTATTCAACAGACGAGGCTTTGTACAGCACCTTTACAAAAACGACTGGTATCAAAATCAACCGCGTGGACTCTGACGACGCTGGCATTTTGACCCGCCTCAAGGCAGAAGGCGCAGCCTCTCCCGCTGATTTGATCTTGCTGGTCGACGCTGCCCGTTTGGCTTCTGCTGATGCGCAAGGCTTGTTTCAACCCTTCAAATCTAAGCTATTGGATGATGGCATTCCAGCCAATTTGCGCTCAGCCCCTACCGCAGACGGCGTGACTTGGACTGGCCTCTCCACCCGCGGCCGCGTGATTGTGTATGACAAAATCAAGGTCAAAAAAGACGATGTGGACACCTACGAAGAGTTGGCCGACGCTAAAAACAAGGGCAAAGTCTGCACCCGTTCAGGCTCGCACCCGTACAACATGAGCTTGTTCTCCACCCTGGTTGAGCACATGGGCGAGGCCAAAACCGAAGCCTTCCTCAAAGGGGTAGTTGACAACATGGCACGTGCCCCTAAAGGTGGCGACACCGACCAGATCAAAGCCGTTGCCTCTGGCGAATGCGCTATTGCCGTTACCAACACCTATTACATCGCCCGCTTGATGCGCTCGAATAACCCAGACGACAAAGCGATCATGGAAAAAGTCGGCGTGGTGTTTCCTAACCAAGCCACTTGGGGCACGCACATGAACATCGCCGGCGGTGCCGTCGCTAAACACGCCAAAAACCGCGACAACGCGATTGCCTTCATGGAGTACTTAGCCAGCCCCTTCGCACAAGACCATTTTGCTAATGGCAACAACGAGTGGCCGACCGTCAAAAGCGTGGTCATCGACAACGCCGCTTTGAAGGTTATGAGTGGTGGAAGTTTCAAATCTGAGACGATTCCATTGGCAGCAGCCAGCAAAAACTTGGTCAAAGTACAGCAAATGTTGGACCGTGTTGGTTATAAATAGCCCACAAATAAACCACTAGCTCCGTCATCCCATCGTTAAACGCCGTCATTCCCGCGAAGGCGGGAATCCATGACAGCTACCGTGGATTCCCGCCTTCGCGGGAATGGCAGGAACGCGTCA
>JAYUJX010000467.1:0-1225 GCA_043764955.1 Polaromonas sp. | reverse complement strand
GAAAGTATCGCGATAGCAGCTACTACTCAATGGATGATTATGTCTCCTTTCAAAAATATGTTCAAGTCATCACTCCAGACCGCCGATGCAACTGCCATGAGTTTGGTCGTAAATTCAAGTGCCCCCACTCCACATGTGTGAGGATAATGATCGACAGAATTCATGTTCCACCTTGTGCCAAGACCATCCCTCTCAGCTGCCGCAGGAAACCGGGTAGGCCACCGATGGCGTTGGGTCGCTATGTTATTCAAGATTTTGTGCTGAGTGAAGGTGACCCACTCACTCACTCACTCACTCACTCACTCACTCACTCACTCACTCACTCACTCACTCATTCCCCCCCCACACACACACACGTCCACACACACCCTCCCCCCACGCTCACTCCCCCTCCCCTTATTCACTCTTACGCTCACACTCACTGACACTTACACCACACAGATGACGAGGACGAGTTAAAATCGAAGGGCGGCAAAGTTGCTCTGCACCACAGGGGAGACATCAACATATTGCTGTGTGGGGACCCGGGTACGTGTAGTACGGACTAGTACTGTACATGTGTGTGTGTGTGTGTGCCTGTGCGTGTGTTGTCTTTGTTCTATCCAATCACTCACACACTATCATGTTTCATCCTGTCACGCATACATTCCCGTATCTATCCGGATACACAAAGCCATGTCACTCTTACACGTTACAGACGTACTTACATGCACACACGCACTAGCACACATCCACATCCACACACGCACTCGCATAACCTCCTTATAGTCATTTAGAACTAGCATAATAGACTTTCTTGTATTCCTTTATTTTCTTTCACTGCTAATTTTATCTGTAACAAACAACACCCACTGTTTTATATATGTCTTATTTTTCATTATTCATCTATAACATCGTCAACAACACCAGTTATTGAATTTCAGAAATGTTCTGTATTCTGTACTCTGAATTCTTCCCTTTCTTTTTATATTTCTTTATCGCTACTTCTGTCACAAACAGCAATTATTAAATTTTAAACGCAAACTCTATTCTCTATTAATCTTTTTTTCGATTTCTTCTCCTTTTTATTTTTGTAGGTACGAGTAAAAGTCAGCTTTTATCGTACGTACATAAAATAACTCCAAGAGGGATCTACACTTCTGGAAAAGGTTCAAGCGCTGTCGGGCTAACAGCTTCTGTAGTTAGAGATGAGGAAACGAGAGACACTGTGTTGGAATCTGGTAAA
>JAYUJX010000466.1:0-1225 GCA_043764955.1 Polaromonas sp. | reverse complement strand
CTTTCGCGCCCATAGCAGTCATAAAACGACCAATCAGATAATTAACTCCATGATCAAAAGACTATATCTAAGAAATGCAAGGGCAACGCATCATGAATATTTAATACGTCCCAGCCAACAAAATCCCCTTATCTACATTCTGAATATTCGTATGCCCACAAAACGCCATCGTGATATCCAGCTCTTTGTGGATGATCTGCAGCGCTTTGGTCACCCCCGCCTCCCCCATCGCCCCTAGCCCATACACCATGGCGCGGCCGATGAGGACGCCTTTGGCTCCCAGCGCCCAGGCTTTGAGCACATCTTGCCCGGAACGGATGCCGCCATCCATCCAGACCTCGATCTGGTCGCCCACAGCTTCAACGATGGGTGGCAGCGCTTTGATGCTGGATTGCGCGCCGTCGAGTTGTCGGCCGCCGTGGTTGCTGACCACAATGGCATCTGCACCGCTCAAAACCGCCAGTTTGGCGTCTTCGACGTCTTGAATGCCCTTCAAAATCAGCTTGCCGCCCCATTGGGCTTTGACCCATTTGACGTCTTCCCACGACAGGCGCGGGTCGAATTGTTCGTTGGTCCAAACAGCTAGCGAATTCATATCGCTGACCGCTTTAACATGGCCAACCAAGTTGCCGAAGCTGCGGCGTTTAGTACCCAGCATGCCGAAACACCAACGCAACTTGGTGGACAGATTGATGATGTTGGCAATGGTCGGGCGCGGTGGCGCGGTCAGGCCATTTTTCAGGTCTTTGTGGCGTTGGCCGATGACTTGCAAATCCAGCGTCAGCACCAACGCGCTGCATTTGGCGGCTTTGCAACGGTCTATCATGCGCGACATGGCTTCACGATCACGCATCATGTAAAGCTGAAACATGAAGGGCGCGCTGGTGTTGGCAGCGATGTCTTCAATGGAGCAGATGCTCATGGTGGACAAAATGAAGGGGATGCCGAACTTTTCAGCAGCTTTGGCCGCTTTGATTTCGCCATCAGCGCTTTGCATGCCGGTCAAACCGACGGGTGCGATGGCGACAGGCATTTTGGCGTCCACGCCAACCATTTTGGTGGCCGTCGTGCGGTTTTCCATGTTCACAGCGACGCGCTGGCGCAGCTTGATGGCCTGAAAGTCGTCCGAATTAGCGCGGTAGGTGCTTTCGGTCCACGAGCCAGAGTCGGCGTAGTCGTAAAACATCTTGGGGACGCGCTTTTTATATAAAACGCGCAGGTCTTC
>JAYUJX010000465.1:0-1229 GCA_043764955.1 Polaromonas sp. | reverse complement strand
TTACCAACCGCGAAAAAAGATACCATGTATCAAATATTAAACAATTTGAGTTTGACCCCACAAAGGTCAACCCAACCGATATCGCCCGACGAGATTATTTCGAGTTCTTTATCGAAGATATCCTAGCAATGGAAGGAAACATCCGAGTCGTGGGAACATTAAAGTTTCACGTCAAGTGGCTAAATTATCCCCACAACAGAAACACTTGGGAGCCGTGGAAAAACATGCGTGACGCTGAAAAAGTCCACGAGTTCTTAATTGCTAAAAACCTAAAACACTTGATTCCAAGTAAGTTTGCTGAAAATTATCGTTAACCGATAAACAGTATAAAACATGTAGGTTTATAAAAAAAAAAAAAAAAAAAAAAATCAATGTTCGACGTGAAATAGTAGTTATATGTTAGTATTTAAGCATAGATAAATTGTTCATAAAAATTTAGTCGTCGGAATATTTTTTGGAAGTGATGCATTTGTCATAGAAAAAATATGGTCATTAACATGAATATCATGTGAAACATTTTTTGGTTGCAAAATATCTGAGTGAATATTATGTTGCACTACTTTATTTGTATGTAATACATTAAAATTATCATCTATATCATGTATATTAGACTCAATGGGTTTACCTCCATCCTGGTCCATTTGCTGATTATCAGCTAGAATTGCGGCGTTATACGTCGTGTTGTTTTGGTTTGATGTACCTTGGGGTTGGTTGTACCGGTTTTGGTTTCCCCACTACCTCCACCCTGGTTTCCCCCTTGGGGACCATTTTGGTTTTGGTATTGATTGTTGAAATTACTTCGGCCTCCACGACCCGGGTTATTATACCCTTGGTTGTTGTTCTTTTGGAACTTGTGGCCTTGGTTATTGGAACCTTGGTTGTTAGTATTGTTAATGTTGTTGTTGGGATTGTTGTTAGACTGGTCCCTCGAACGTTTGTTGTTGTTGTTGTTGTCAGCAACAGAATTCATTGCGTTGGGTGGAGTACCCAACGGTTGAAGTAATACTAATTTTTCATAACCTGGTAAAATGAGTTCAGGCATACGCTTTTTATGGCCTTGCTGAGCCCATAGTTTACCCACTTTAGAGTTAATCCAATCGATGTGGTGATCTGTATTGGTGTCAGACCAGTAAAGGACAGGACAATCCGTTAGGATATGTTCGTCACTTCCGCAAGAGCGGCAGCATGCAGACCGTGCTAATGGTGGTACCGCTGTACTATCTGTACGT
>JAYUJX010000464.1:0-1230 GCA_043764955.1 Polaromonas sp. | reverse complement strand
AAGAGTGAACTACACGTAGAGCCTAGTGCCAATGTGAGTGTGAGAGAGGCGCTCAGGACTAGGGGTGACGACGCGAGGTTAGTCATCAACAAAGAGCTACGACAAATGATCGACAAGAAGGTGTGGGCGCCTGTCCTGTACAACAGACTCACAGCTGGTGACCGTGCGTGTATCATTCGATCGTCAATGTTCCTTAAGAGGAAGACTCATCCGGACGGGAGGTTCGACAAGTACAAAGCGAGACTGGTTGCAGGAGGCGATCAGCAGGACAAGAATCTATACGACGACTTGTCCTCCCCAACAGTGTCAACGAGCGCAGTGTTTACAATCGCAGCGGTGTGCGCACACGAGCATAGGCATGCAGCAGTGGTTGATATTGGGGGTGCATTCCTGAATGCGAGCATGACTACTGGAGTGCCAGTTTACATGCGTCTTGATAAGACCATATCAGACTTCCTGATTGCACTTGATGGTGCATACAGCGGATTCACAGACGACAAAGGGAGGATTGTAGTGCTGCTCAAGAAGGCGCTGTACGGGTGCGTAGAGAGTGCTGCACTGTGGTACGGTAACCTGAGTAAGAGTATGACATCACTGGGATACAAGTGCAACGACAGTGACATATGTGTGTTCAACCGCACGGACAGTGGGGGTGTGCAGTGCACAGCAACAGTCCACGTTGATGATCTCTTCATCACGAGCAAGAGCAAAGCCATGATCTCTGAGCTCACCGAAGGTCTCAAAGCTAGGTATGGGGAAATCACTCTTGCGCACGGTCCACTAATCAATTACCTCGGCATGGCATTCGATTTCTCTCACACAGGCGAGGCGCGCGTGAGCATGTCGGGGTACATTGACGAGATGCTCGATTCGTCCGGGGTGCAGGGCATCGCGAAGACTCCTGCCACTGATGGGCTGTTCGAGATCAGACCTGATGCAGTCATGGTGACTGAGGGGGTGCGTGTGTGGTTCCACCGAGTCACCGCGCAGTTAGTGTATCTATCCAAGCGAGTCAAGCCCGAGTGCCTGACTGCTGTTGCATACCTCGCCACCAGGGTTACTCGATGCAGTGAAGACGACGTGGACAAGCTGCATCGCCTCGTGAGATACATACGCTGGTCTCGCGATACTGGACTAGTCTTCAGACCTGGGAGCAGTGGGATATCAGTCCGGCTATTCGTAGACGCGTCGTACGGGGTGCACGCTGACGGAAAGTCCCACACTGGCAGC
>JAYUJX010000463.1:0-1230 GCA_043764955.1 Polaromonas sp. | reverse complement strand
TGCAGGCAGCGGAGCGTATGCACAGGTTGCCAATTTAGGCGATGCCATCAACAAAGCTGGGCGTCAGCGCATGCTGTCCCAACGTATGGGTAAGGCTTTGTTGAGCTTGGGTCAGGGCATCCAGTCGGATTCTGCGCGACGTGTGCTGGATGCATCGATGGCGTTGTTTGACAGGCAGTTGGTTGAGCTGAAGGCGTTTGCTCCGGCTGGTGAAACACGCAACACCTATGTCCAGCTAGAGGCGGTGTGGTCCGACTACAAAGCTGTCTTGGTTGGCGCTGCGCCAACGCAAGAAAAAGCCAAAATGATGCTGGATCAATCTGGCAAAGTATTGGCCTTGGCGCACAAAGGCACGGGCTTGTTTGAACTGCAGTCGGGTAAGCCGGCAGGTAAACTGGTCAACATCGCTGGACGCCAGCGTATGCTGTCACAGCGCATGGCAGAGTTTTATCTGGCAAAAAACTGGAATGTGGATGCTGTTACCAGTCAAGCTGAGATGATCAAAGCGCGTGACGAATTTGTGCCCGGTTTAGAGATATTGCGCAACGCACCTGAAGCCACCCCAGAAATCAAACAAGAGCTTCAATTGGCAGACAATCAGTGGTTGTTTTTTGACAACGCATTGAAATCAAACAATGCCAGTGCAAAATCAGCAGCAGATGTGTTTGTGACCAGTGAAAATCTGCTGCAAGTGATGGATCGCGTGACCGGCATGTACGCCAAAATTTTAGGATAAGTGAGAATAGTCATGAGTGAATGGAAAAAAATCTGTCTGGTGCAAGACATCCCCGTTTTGGGTTCACGCCGCGTGCAGCGCGCCAAGGGTATGGACGTGGCGGTGTTTCGCAACGACCAAGACCAGGTGTTTGCGCTGTTGGACCGCTGCCCGCACAAAGGCGGCCCGTTGAGCCAGGGTATCGTGTTCGGCACCAGCGTGGCATGTCCGCTGCACAACTGGACGATCGGCTTGGCCACAGGTTGCGCCAAAGAGCCGGACGAAGGTTGCACGCAGGCGTTTCAAGTGCAGGTGACTGATGGCGTGGTGCATTTGAACCAGCCTGAGCTTGACACTTTGGCCTTAGACCAAACCGCGCCAATTGCAGGTCCAAGTAGCAAGGTCAATATCAACGTATGACCACCCATACCGCTCGGGCTGAGCCTGTCGAAGCCTCTTCAATCGCAACCCTTCGACAAGCTCAGGGCGAACGGGGTTTAAAAATCGAAATCAAA
>JAYUJX010000462.1:0-1231 GCA_043764955.1 Polaromonas sp. | reverse complement strand
CAGCCTGAGTTGATGGGTGAACTGCAAACAAAAATGTTCGTGTTGGCTGGTCTGATCGACGCGGCGTTCATTATCGGAACTGGTATCGCATTGTGGTTTGCTACAGCCAACCCGTTCCTCGCGCAAATCGCACGTTTGGTTAAGTAAATGAATAACTTGTTAGGCAGCTTGCTTAACAATTTGTTTGTTTATCAATCTTCAATTGAAGGAAACGTCCAGTGAGCATTAATGGAACACTAATTGCAGCGATGATCGTTTTCGCATTGCTGGTGCTGTTCACGATGAAATTCGTGTGGCCACCAATTGCGACCGCTTTGGACGAACGCGCTGCAAAAATTGCTGACGGCCTCGCTGCTGCCGACAAAGCCAAGTCTGAACTTAACAACGCTAACAAGCGTGTTGAAGACGAATTGGCCAAGTCACGCACAGAAACCGCAATACGTTTGGCTGACGCCGAACGTCGCGGTCAAGCGATTGTCGAAGAAGCCAAGGTCAAAGCAACTGATGAAGGCAACAAAATCATTGCTGCTGCCAAAGTTGAAGCCGAACAACAAGCCGTGAAAGCCCGTGAGACACTGCGTGAGCAAGTGGCTGTATTGGCGGTCAAAGGCGCTGAGCAAATTCTTCGTAAAGAAGTTAATGCTGGCGTCCACGCGGATTTGTTAGGTCGTTTAAAGACCGAGCTTTGAGACTGAACTTTTAACCCGAACTACACGAGCACTCTATGGCTGAATTAGCAACCATCGCCCGTCCCTACGCGGAGGCGCTTTTCAAAGCAACTTCTAAGGATTTGAACGGCGCTGCCGCTTGGGTGGACGCCTTGTCTGCCGTTGCGCAAAACGCACAATTGCAGCAATTTGCCGACAGCCCCAAAGCAAGCACGGATCAAGTTTTTGATTTGATCGCTGGCGTGGTGACATCGAGTAATAAGGTTAATTTGCCAGACGCGGCGAAAAACTTCCTGAGTACTGTCATTGAAAACGGTCGTTTGAGTGCTTTACCAGAAATGGCGACACAGTTTCGCGCATTGAAAAATGCGCAAAGTGGCTCGTCAGATGCTGTGGTGCACAGCGCGTTCCCAATTGACGGCGCAGCTTTGGCTGAATTGTCTGTCACCTTGGAGGCGCGATTCAAGCGCAAACTCAACTTATCCGTTGTGTTGCAACCTGAGTTGATCGGCGGCATTCGTGTGGTGGTGGGTGACGAGGTGCTCGACACGTCTGTCAAAGCC
>JAYUJX010000461.1:0-1233 GCA_043764955.1 Polaromonas sp. | reverse complement strand
AGGAGAATGTGTATGCAAAGGTGAAGCTTCTGGTTGGGTGCTTGGATTCATGGATAATCTATTCTACAAACAACCTAGCCGCCTTATTTAGTTATATTCTGGCTTATATATTTGGCTTTATATTTTGCGCTACCTACCATTCAACCTTCGCTCCTTCATCGCACTGTCAACCACGCTGACTTTAAGCGGGTTTGTGAGTGCGCAAATACTGAAACCCTCAACGAGCTTGCAAGAAGCCATACCGGCTGAGGTGCTGAACAACCCGACCACGTTTGTGTTTGGCAACAGCATCACTGGGCGGCCAGACGTTGACACCAAGATTGAAGGCGATGCGGAGTTGCGCCGAGCTGGCACCGTCATCAAAGCAGACAAAATTGAATACAACAGCTTGACGGACAAAGCAGTAGCCACAGGCAAAGTCAAGCTCAACCGATTTGGCGATGTTTATCAAGGCACGTTGCTTGACTTGAAAGTGGATTCTTTCTCGGGCTTTTTCCTGCAGCCGCGCATCGATTTGATCAAAAGCGAAGGTCATGGTGAAGGTGAACGGATTGACTTCATCGACGAGAAGCATTCCATCATCAAAAACGCCAGCTACAGCACCTGCAAACGCTATCCTGGCCCTGAGTGGATGCCGGATTGGATTTTAAGAGCCGCCAGCATGAGCATCAACACGGAAGACGATGTGGGCCAAGCACAAGATGCGACGCTGAGCTTCAAAGGATTGTCTGTGCCACTGCCGTCTATCAGCTTTCCGCTGAGCAACAAACGCAAATCTGGCTGGCTGGCACCGACCTATGCCACCGACAACATCAATGGCGTTGAACTCTCAGCGCCATATTATTTCAATATCGCACCTAACCGCGACGCAACGCTGTTTCCGTCGTACAGCTACAAACGTGGCCTGAATTTGGGTGGCGAATTTCGCTATTTAGAGGACAACTACAACGGGCAAATTCGCGCGGATGTGATGCCGTCTGACCCACTGCGCGACAAAACGCGCTGGGGCGTGGCCGGTCAGCAAGTGATGCGCTACGACACAAGCTTGGGTTCGGTCGGGCTGAATCTCAATGTGAACCGCGTGAGTGATGACAACTATTGGCGCGATTTCCCGCGCGCGACAACATCGCTCACGCAGCGTCTGTTGTCTTCAGATGCAGCTTTAACTCTTGACAAAGATGATTTTTCGCTGGGTCTGCGCATGTCAAAGTGGCAAACACTGCAAGACGTGTC
>JAYUJX010000460.1:0-1235 GCA_043764955.1 Polaromonas sp. | reverse complement strand
ACATGAGTGACAGGGTGGCGTTGCGCTTGCACGTTTACGCCTGCAAAACATGTCCAAATTTTGAGCAACAGCTGCTGATCATGCGCAAGAGCATGAAGCTTTGGCGAAACTATGGTGCTGAGTTGGGCGAGACAAATGTGCCCAAAAGTTGAAAGTCCATAGCTGCTGAAAAATCCCCTAAAAACAACACAGTTGCAATTTAATATTTATAGCGCATAATATGATAGCGTGTTTTAAGTGATGCGCAGGTTTGGTGATAGGTTAGTTTCACGCCACAGCGGTGCCATAGTTTAGTCAAGTTGGTTTGTTGTGCTTGTCGGATCCCCGTCGCTTTGTTATTAAGAGTTTTTTAGGAGTCCCTCAATGGGCAACAAACTGTACGTCGGCAACTTGCCGTACTCGGTCCGCGATAGCGATTTAGAGCAATCTTTCGGTCAATTTGGTGCTGTTACCAGCGCTAAAGTGATGATGGAACGCGACACAGGTCGTTCAAAAGGTTTTGGCTTTGTGGAAATGGGCAGCGATGCCGAAGCACAAGCAGCTATTGCTGGTATGAATGGTCAATCTTTGGGTGGTCGTAGCTGCGTTGTGAACGAAGCTCGTCCAATGGAGGCACGTCCTCCACGCACTGGTGGCGGTGGCTACGGTGGCGGCGGCGGCGGCGGTGGTGGTTACGGCGGTGGTGGCGGCGGTGGCCGTAGCGGCGGTGGTGGTTACGGCGGTGGCGGCGGTGGTCGCGACGGCGGTGGCGGCTACGGCGGCGGTGGCCGCAGCAGCTACTAAGCAATCGCTTAGCGCTTACGTTAGCTGAGCTTCAATTGATTTGAGGCTGAGCAAACTAAAAGGCTTCTTTCGAGGAGCCTTTTGTCGTTTTGAAGAAGAGATTTTGCGGATTAATTATTTTGCTGTGGAGCCCGCGCTTTGCGCCCTCTTCCTGCCAGCGCTTTGTCAAATAGCGCATTCGGCATCAAGCGCAAAAGTTTAGCAACCACGCCCATTTGCCAAGGAATCACGCTGTAGCTGCTGCCGGCGTCAATTTTGGCCAAACTTTTTCTAGCAAAATCATCTGCTTCCATCAAAAACGGCATCGGATAGCTGTTTTCTTTAGTCATCGGTGTTTTGACATATCCTGGGCAGAGGGTGACAACTTGCACGCCGCTGCCACGCAGTTCACCCCGCAAGCTTTCGCAGTAGTTGATGACGGCAGCTTTGCTACCACAATACGCTCCATGCCC
>JAYUJX010000459.1:0-1236 GCA_043764955.1 Polaromonas sp. | reverse complement strand
GCGCTGGGAGTGTTCGAAAAACTCCCGCGCTGCATCCTGTCCAATAATGCCGGACGCATTCACGTTGAGAACGTAAAGTACCGTTTGCAGTGCAATAGCGGATATAGGTCAGGAACCATCATCCACAGCACGTCCATCCACTACAAGCGCTGTAGGGGTCGCACTGGGTGTGGCCGCCTGTACCGCGGGTACGTTGATCGGTGACGTGCGATCATGTATATACCGTGGTATCAGCGGTCGTACGGGGTGCGCTGCATTGGGGTCTAGACCGCCCCCTGCAGCTCGGAACGCTGCTGTTTGCAGCTCGTAATCGATGATGCGATCCGTTGCGGGTAGCACCACGATGTCTGGAGGATCCAGGGGTAGTGGGGTAGGAACCCGAATTTCCCGTGGAACTCCCTGGATGACTCGTTGGGGTTGGGGGTTGGGGGTTGGGGGTTATAATCGGTGTCACCAGTAAACGTACGTATGTACGTTGGACGTTCTGGTGACCCTGGTGGAGAGGATAGTCGCTTGCGTGACGTTGGACCCTCTTGCGGGGTAACGCGCGTTTGCGAGGAGCCTCCGCTGTGCGGGTTACTGTCCCCACATCTTCGGGGATGCGCGTATCGCGACTCTCGAGCAATGTATGGACGCACGTGGAGTCGTACGACTCTCATTCGCACGTTCGTCCTCGTGTTGATTTTCGTTGTACTGACGACTGTCAGTATTACGATTGCCTCTGTTCGAGGTATCATGTTGGCGACGATCGTCCCCTTGGTGATGGTCCCTGGGGGGACTGTCGTCGTAACCCTGTGGGGTTTCTCGACGGATTCTCCTGTTGGGGTTGTTATCTCCCTGACGGAAGTTGTCGTTGTTGTTGTCGCGAAAATTATCGAAATTGCGAGTATTCGAGGAATAATTCCCTCTATTTGGGTTGTCATTACGACGAGAATCCTCGTAATTACGATTATCCCTTTGGGGGTTATCGTTGGGACGTTGGAAAGTGTCTCTACGGTTATCCCTATTAGGGTTGTCGTCTTGTTGACGATTATCGTTATCGCGACGCCCGTCATTCTGACGTGGTTGTCGTCGTTGCGACGATTGTCGCTGTTGCGTCGATCGTCATATTGACGTCTGTTGTCGTCATTGAATTGGGTGTTGTACCCGCGACGTCCCTCGTTGTCGTAATCATGACTGTCGTCATTCTGACGGTAATTGTCGTTATAACGACGATTATCGCTCTGACGTTGATTG
>JAYUJX010000458.1:0-1237 GCA_043764955.1 Polaromonas sp. | reverse complement strand
GGGGGCTAAGGAGGATTTCATCTTTGCAATCAAGCCGCTAAGCTGGTGTTTAAGCCGGAACGGTATCCAAAAAGCTCTGCTTTTGCATCAATTTTTCTTGCAATTTGGCCAGATTGGGGTACGAGTCGCGCCAATCAATGCTGGGGAAGCGAAAATCCAAGTAGCCCAAAGCGCTACCCACGGCAATATCTGCCAAGCTGATATGGATACCGGAACAAAACGGTTTGTCGCCCAAGCCAGTGCTCATGGCTTTCAAGCTGTCACGCACTTTACCCAGTTGACGGTCTATCCATTTCAAACTGCGTTGCTCTTCTGTACGGCCAGCCCAAGTGGCTTCCAGGCGCGCCAAGATGGCAGCATCCAGTAAGCCATCGGCCAGGGCTTCCCAAGTTTTGACTTCGGCACGCTCGCGGCCAGAGGCAGGAATCAACTTGCCCACGGGGGACAAAATATCGAGGTATTCGACGATCACGCGCGAGTCAAACAGCGCTTCGCCCGCGTCCAAAATCAAGCACGGCACCTTACCCAGCGGGTTGGCGTGGTTGATGGTCGTGTCTGCCGCCCACACATTTTCTTCAACAAAAGTGTACTCAAGTTTTTTTTCGGCCATCACAATGCGTACTTTACGCGCATAGGGGCTGGTGGTCGCGCCAATCAGTTTTAACATTCAGTTCAATTCGTAGTCTCTACAATCTTCATTCTATAGTGCGGCTCTCCATATTTTCTTGACAGAGAACAGGTGTTGTTTTTTTGTCAGGGATTTCCCTTACAGCACGCTTTTGCAGCCCATATGTGCAACACCTACAATTGGGGGATGAACTCGACCAATATCTCTACCTCCGCCCTCTCCGAACTCACAGCCATCTCCCCGTTAGACGGTCGCTATGCCAAAAAACTGGCGAATTTGCGCCCATTGATGAGCGAATTTGGCTACATGCAGCGCCGCGTGCAGGTAGAAATCACCTGGTTTGTCGCTTTGAGCGATGCTGGCTTTGCTGAATTTAAGCCGCTCTCCAGCGAAGCGCGTACTCACTTGGTCGGCATTTTGACAAACTTCTCTGAAGCCAATGCCCAGGCCATCAAAGACATTGAAAAAGTCACCAACCACGACGTGAAAGCGGTGGAATACTGGCTGGCTGGCTATTTTGCAGGCTCAGGTGACGCCAAAGTCTGGGTCAAAGGCCAGTTTGACGCCCTGCCCGAGCTGCACGCCATGCGTGGTTTCATCCACTTTGCC
>JAYUJX010000457.1:0-1238 GCA_043764955.1 Polaromonas sp. | reverse complement strand
TGCTGTTTGCAGCGTTTACCAAGCTGGGCGGGTCTATCAAGCTGGCGCGGGCGCGGGTGATTGACTGGCGGGTTGTCGGGCAGATGGCTTTGGGGAGTGTGCCTGCGTCGCTGGTGACGCTGTATATATTAAGCAAAGTGGGCGCGACTGACCCTGCGGTGCAGCGGGTGATGACGATGACGCTGGGCGTGGCGCTGTTGTTAACGGCGGCGGCTACCCTGTACAAAGCGGTTTTGGGCAAAACCGTGGCGCGTGATATTCATAAAAATGACCTCAAAGCCGCTACAAAACCTAAGCACTGGAGCCTACCCGTATTGTTTGGTGTGATTATTGGGGCGTTGGTGACGCTGACATCTGTGGGTGCAGGTGCCATCGGCGTGACGGCGCTGATGCTGTTGTACCCCGCCCTGCCGTTGCCACGCATTGTGGCGGCTGATATTGCCCATGCTGTGCCGCTGACCTTGGTGGCGGGCTTTGGCCATGCATCAATTGGCTCGGTCGATTGGTCCTTGTTGACGCTGCTGCTAGCTGGCTCGCTGCCGGGTATTTGGATTGGCTCACATTTGATGCTGAAAACGCCGGATCGCTTAATTCGTGGCGCTTTGTCTGTGCTGCTGGCTTATGCTGGTGCTAAGTTGATTGCGCTTTGACGACGCTAACTACAAAACACCGTTCGGACTGAGCCTGTCGAAGTCCTCCTGAACCCTTCGACAGGCTCAGGGCGAACGGAATTATTTTACATTTCACTATTTTTCGCTTCTTTTTCCCATAAAAATGTACCACTACACAGAATTCGACAAAAACTTCGTCAAACTTCGCGCCCAGCAACACCGCGACCAATTGGAGCGCAACCTGGCTGGCACATTGAGCGACGAAGAATTCCGCCCGCTACGCCTGCAAAACGGCTGGTATGTGCAGCGTTACGCGCCTATGTTGCGCGTGGCCGTACCGTATGGCGAGATCTCGGCTGACCAATTGCGCGTCATGGGCCGCATCGCCCGCGAGTTTGACCAGCCGAGCAAGGCGGTGTTTGACAAAGCCATTGGCACGCAAGCGACCTGGGGCACGACGCATTTACCGGTCGGCTACGGCCACTTCACCACCCGCCAAAACGTGCAGTTCAACTGGATTCCGCTGGTGGACAGCGCGGACGTGATGGATTTGCTGGCCACGGTCAACATGCATGGCATCCAGACGAGCGGCAACTGCATCCGCAACATCACCACCGACGAGCTGGC
>JAYUJX010000456.1:0-4511 GCA_043764955.1 Polaromonas sp. | reverse complement strand
CTTCAAGTATTTGGTACTCAAAGTAGTGTTGAAATACTTGAACAGTACCAAATATTAGCGCTGTGCAACCAATCAGCAGCGACAAAACCACTGCACCTATCGTGAGCCAATTGGTTTGCCCTGAGGTTGCATCAGGCTTTGATGTTGGGTTGAATTTCGCATTCCATTGCTCCGCTGACATCAAGCCGTAAACAATCGCGGTAAGCGCACAGCCCGCGATGACAAAACCTAAAACCGGCAGCAATACCCAACTGATCGTGTCGTCAATACCGTAAGTGCGCACTCTTTGCACGCCATAAAGCCCCAAAATCGTCGGCAATGGTAGCAGCCAACCTAGCCAATCTTGCCATCCAAAGAGGTAAAACCGGTGTAAACCAATCGGGCCACCGAGAAAAGAGAGCCAAGCGGCGATTGTTTTGTTTTTCATAAATTCGTCCATTTTTTATCTTTTTTTATATTGACGGACTTAAACGGGTGGCGTTTCATCCGCTTCACCCAAAAACTTGTCCATCAGCACCACATCTAGCCATTTATCAAACTTCCAGCCACATGATTTCAGCACGCCCACGGGCTCAAATCCTGCTGATGCATGCACAGCGATAGAGCCTGCATTGGCTGAATCACCAATCACTGCGATCAATTTGCGCACCCCTGCCCGCTGCGCCTGCGCCATCAATTCCGCCAACAGCGTGCGACCCATGCCTTTACCTGCGGCTTCAGGGCTCAAATAAATCGAATCTTCGGCTGAAAATCGATAAGCAGGCCGCGGTTTGAACCAGTTGCAATAGGCATAACCTATGACCGTTTCATCCCCTTTTTCTTTTGTGGCAGCGACCAACCAAGGCAAGCCTTTGGACAAAACATCAACACGGCGACCGCGCATATCATCCAAGCTGGGCGGATCGATCTCAAATGTGCCAGTGCCCGTGAGGACGTGGTGTGCGTAAATTGCGGTGATAGCGGGTAAATCAGCGTCTGTACTGGGGCGAATAATCAACATAAAAGTAGAAGAATTTAAATAACTTTTAAATAACTTTGGGCAAAATAAGAATAAAAATGACAGCACACCCCGTAAAAAGCTATAATCAGTGGCTTTTCAGCGTGTTTCTAGCCGGGTGGTTATGTAACGTGTCTCAACGCTGAGATTACATGAAATTATCGGGTTTCAAGGTTTGTCAGGGAATAAAGGGTATTTATTTATCCGATTAATCTCTAAATTTTGCGGCTCTACTGAAGGAAATATTATGGTCGTCATTCGACTTTCTCGCGGCGGCGCTAAAGCGCGTCCTTTTTTCAACATCGTTGTCGCTGACAAACGTACCCGTCGTGATGGCCGTTTCATCGAGCGCGTTGGTTTTTACAACCCTAGCGCCACTGGTGGCGAAGAGAGCATCCGCGTCGCTCAAGACCGCGTGACTTACTGGAAAAGCGTTGGTGCACAAGCATCTCCAACCGTTGAGCGTTTGTTTGCTCAACACGCCAAAGCAGCAGCTAAAACTACAGCAGCTGTTTAACTGTCAAATTAGCAACAACATCGTCGTTGATTAAATGTTGATAGCGTTCAAGGCAATTGCTCCAAGCATCTTTTAAGATTATTTTTTAAATCGCATGTTGCAAGGCCTTGAACCGGTAGATTTACCAGCAGATGCCATCCAAGTTGGGCGAATAGCCGATGCTTGGGGGCTCAAAGGCTGGTTCAAAGTTCTACCTCATAGCGCCGACCCCGAGGTGCTTTTTTCTTCCAAACGCTGGTATTTGCAACCCACGGAACGCGGCAAACCCGCCTTTGCTGGTACGCAGCTGATGCGCATTCGCGAAGCTAAAGTGCATTCCGACGCCATTGTTGCCGTCGCGCACGAGATGGAAGACCGCGATATGGCCGAAGCGCTCAAAGGCTCACGCATCTTCATTCCCCGTTCCAGCTTTCCAACGCCCGAGCTTGATTCGTACTATTGGGTCGATTTGATGGGCTTGAACGTCGTCAACCGCGAAGGCATTGCCCTTGGCGTGGTGAAAGACTTGCTAGCCACCGGCCCGCAAACGGTGCTGGTGATTGAATTCACTGAAAACCTCGACGACGTTGTAGGTGGTGAAAAAACCCAAGAACGCATGATTCCCTTCGTTTCGCACTTTGTGGACGACGTGAATTTGGCCGAAAAACGCATCACCGTTGACTGGCAGCCTGATTATTGAGGTGTGACAACACGCAGCTTCAACTATTGCCATGCGCTTCGATGTCATCACCCTATTTCCCGAGATTTTCGCCCCGTTTTTAATTGTCGGCATCAACCGCCGCGCTTTTGAGAACAAAAATGGCTTCAGCTTGGTCGATGTACGCCTGTGGAACCCCCGCGATTTCGCCCAAGGCACCTACCGCCGCATCGACGACCGCCCTTTTGGCGGCGGCCCAGGCATGGTGATGATGGCGGAGCCGCTGCGTTTGTGTCTAGAAGCGATTCAAACTCAGAGGAATCAAGCAAACCCTGCACCTGTGGTGCTTTTTTCCCCGATTGGGCAAAAGCTGGATCACCCTAGCGTAGAACATTGGTCAAGAAGCGAAGGCGCTGTGTTAGTTTGTGGTCGCTACGAAGGCATTGACCAGCGCTTTATCGATGCTTATGTTGACACACAAATCAGCCTTGGCGACTTCGTGCTTTCAGGCGGCGAGATTGTGGCGATGGCACTGCTAGATGCTGTTGCCCGCCTGCAGCCAGGCGTGCTGAGCGACCAAGACAGCCACCATTTAGACAGCTTTAATCCCGCTTTAGACGGTTTGCTAGATTGCCCACATTACACACGCCCTGAAATTTGGGAAGATCAAGGCGTGGCTAAAACCGTTCCAGACGTGCTTTTATCCGGGCATCACGTCAATATTGAGCGCTGGCGGCAGGTGCAACGGCTCAAACTCACAACCGCGCTGCGTCCCGACTTATTGAAAAAAGCTTAAACCACAGGTAGTTACGCGTAAAAAGGTTATAATCAAAGGCTTTTCGATCCTCTGGCCGACCGCTCTTTCTTGCAGTTTCTTCTGCAAATACATTCAGCATATGTCAATCCCGACGTTGGTGCGGCCATGATCACAAGAGGAAACTATGAACTTAATCGAAACACTAGAGCAAGAAGAAATTGCTCGTTTAAACAAAACTATTCCCGTATTTGCGCCTGGCGACACCGTTATCGTCAGCGTTAACGTGGTCGAGGGAACTCGCAAGCGTTTGCAAGCGTTTGAAGGCGTGGTCATTGCCAAGCGTAACCGTGGTTTGAACAGCGGCTTCACCGTTCGTAAAATCTCCAGCGGTGAGGGCGTTGAGCGTACGTTCCAAACTTACAGCCCGTTGATCGCAGCGATTGAAGTCAAACGCCGTGGTGATGTTCGCCGCGCCAAGTTGTACTACTTGCGTGATCGTAGCGGCAAGTCTGCGCGTATTAAAGAAAAATTGGCTCCTAAGAAGATCAAGACACCAGCAGCAGCGAACGTCGCAACGACAGCAGCTTAAAGTCAAGATAAAAGATTCAGCTGCAATACTATTTGCGCTGGCTCTACAAAACAACCGCTACAGGTCACTCTTTGAGTCAAATCATAGAGTTGCTTTTAGCGGTTTTTTTATGTCTTTAAAAACCTGTGTAGATTTTTAGCATTGAATGACCATGTCTGCCCCAGATTACATCGCACCACCGATTTTCGATCCACGCAAAGTGCCAGTCACCCGCACGGGTGCAGACATGCCAGCAGTGCCAAGCGCAGCGATGTCACCACAGGCGCTGCGGGCACGGTTCGCCAACCAGCCCGAGTGGTCGCCCGAAGTATTGCGTGAAAGCAGCTTCAGCCAGCGTGAGTTAGCGCACGCTTCGGTGCTGCTGCCTTTGGTCATGCGAGATGAGTTGCACGTGCTGTTAACGCAGCGCACCACACACATGTCCACCCACGGTGGGCAAATCGCCTTTCCAGGTGGCAAAGCAGATGTAGAAGACGCTGATGCCACTGCGACTGCATTGCGTGAAACTTTTGAGGAAGTGGGCATTGAGGCATCACATATTGAAGTCATAGGCGCGATGCCGACCTACTTAACGGGTACGCAATTCATCATCACCCCCGTTGTTGCACTGCTGAAACCTAATTTTGAATTGCGCCTGAATACCGACGAAGTTGCACATGCATTCGAGGTACCTTTGGCTTATCTGATGAACCCGGCCAACCACCATGAACATGTGTTTGAGTGGCAAGGCGCACGCCGCAAATGGTTTTCTATGCCCTACCCAGACGAGCAAGCCCCCAACGGCAAAGAGCACTTTATCTGGGGTGCAACAGCGGGCATGTTGCGTAATTTTTATCGATTTTTACACGCGTAAAATGCACCCTCTTCCTTTTCAATCCTTTATGATGTTGCGATGAGCTTTTTTGCCATCTTTTGCGCGCTCTTGATTGAGCAAATCAAACCCTTAACCCGTAGCAACCCCATTCACCATGGGCTGCGCCACTGGGCAAATACGGTGAGCCGAAATTTTGATGC
>JAYUJX010000455.1:0-4513 GCA_043764955.1 Polaromonas sp. | reverse complement strand
GTATCGGGCAAATCGCCGGTTTTGAAGAACAAAACCAGCAACTAACCGCCTTGCAAGTGACGGATGTCGATGGAAAAACTACCCCATTGCAAGTAGATATGCTGCTGGTGCTGCAAGGTTTGTCTCCCAAGCTTGGCCCTGTCGCCGATTGGGGACTGGCTCTTGAGCGAAAGCAACTTACCGTTGATACGGAGAAGTTTCAAACCAACGAAACAGGTATTTTCGCTGTGGGTGACATCAACACCTACCCAGGTAAAAAGAAGCTGATTTTGTGCGGTTTCCACGAGGCGACGCTGGCCGCATTTGCGGCGGCAGCGATCGTTTTTCCTGATACGCCAACTCTGTTGCAATACACCACCACCAGCACGCTTTTGCACCAGCGTTTGGGAGCGACACATTCGTAACGTCTGGCGACAACTGGTAGCTGAACAGCTGCTTTTCTATCAAGTAAAATCCAATTTCATATGAGGCACTGCATCAGCATTTGCCCCTTCAACGTTCGCATTCCTGCGGTCTAATTTTCTTTGATTTCCACATGCCCGCCAATTCTGCAGTCAAACAAAAAAAACACGCCCCTGAATCTTTTAAGATCAAAAGCGCCCACTTGCAAGCAGTCGCTTTGATGATAAAAACAGCCGATTGGAGCGCACTGGCGGATGATCTATCGGCAAAATTTGGTCCAGATGGCGAAAGTTCTGATTTTTTTGACCACGATGCGCTGATCCTCGATTTTTCCAACCTAGATGAAAATCTGCCGGTGCAGGATGTCGCACCTTTGTTGAAGGTGCTCAAAGCCTGCCGACTGGTACCTGTGGCTGTGCGCGGTGCCAATGCTGCTTGGGTTGAATCAGCACATGCTTTTGGTCTGGTAGAAGCGTCTATAGATGCGCCGCGTTTGAGTCCTGTAGCTGCGGCAACGGTGCCAACGCTGACCGAGATTGTGGCACCAGAAGTGGCCGTCCTAGCGCCAGCTCACCAAGCGGTTCGCGAAGTTGCCGGGGTTGCCACCATGGTGGTTGACAAGCCGCTGCGTTCAGGACAAAAAATCTATGCGCGTGGTGCCGATTTGGTCATTTTGGCCATGGTCAACCAAGGTGCGGAAGTAGTGGCCGATGGCAATATTCATGTGTATGCCCCCTTGCGTGGCAGGGCGATGGCCGGTGCCAGTGGCAACGTCCAAGCGCGGATTTTTTCGACCTGTTTAGAGCCAGAGTTGATTTCTATCGCCGGCATCTACCGCACCAGCGAAAAGCCACTGGCTGACGATGTGCGAGGCAAGGCTGCGCAAGTTCGCTTGAGCAACGATGGGCTGGACAAATTACTCATTGAAGCGTTGAAAACCTAAAACCTAAAACCTAAATTTTTATACTTGAAAGACATTTGACTTATGGCAAAAATCATTGTGGTGACTTCCGGCAAAGGTGGCGTTGGCAAAACGACCACCAGCGCCAGCTTTGCAACCGGTCTAGCTTTGCGCGGTCATAAAACTGCCGTCATTGATTTTGATGTGGGCTTGCGCAATCTGGACTTGATCATGGGCTGCGAACGCCGCGTGGTGTACGACCTGATCAACGTGATCCAGGGTGAAGCCAACTTGAACCAGGCGCTGATCAAAGACAAGCAGTGCGACAACCTCTATGTGCTGGCCGCCTCGCAAACCCGCGACAAAGATGCCTTGACGCAAGATGGTGTAGAAAAGGTGCTGACCGACTTGGCTTCGATGGATTTTGAATACATTGTGTGCGACTCCCCCGCTGGCATTGAAACCGGCGCGATGATGGCGATGTACTTTGCCGACGAAGCGCTGGTGGTCACCAACCCAGAGGTTTCGTCGGTACGCGACTCAGACCGCATCTTGGGCATGCTGTCGAGCAAAACCAAGCGTGCGATTGAAGGCAAAGACCCGATCAAAGAGCACCTGCTGATCACCCGCTACAACCCAACGCGTGTGAACCAAGGGCAGATGTTGTCGCTGGAAGATATTCAGGATATTTTGCGTATCAAATTGATCGGCGTGATTCCTGAAAGCGAATCGGTGCTGCAGGCTTCGAACCAAGGCGTGCCAGCTGTGCATATCAAGGGCAGCGATGTCTCAGAAGCCTACAAAGACGTGATTGAGCGGTTTTTAGGAGCCGAGAAACCCATGCGGTTTACGGAAGCACCCAAGCAGGGGCTGTTGAGTCGTCTTTTCGGGGGCAAATAAAGTGATGTCATTTCTCTCTTTTTTCATTGGCGAGAAAAAGAAAACCGCCAACGTCGCCAAAGAACGGCTGCAAATCATTCTGGCGCACGAGCGCAGTGGCCGCAATGCCGCTGAGCCCGATTATCTGCCAGATCTGCAGCGCGAATTGATCGCGGTGATCTGTAAATACGTCAAGATCAACCCTTCCGATATCAAAGTCAATCTGGAACGCCAAGACAACCTAGAAGTGTTGGAAGTCAAGATCGAGTTGCCTGAATTGCGTTAACTTGGGAAGGGTCTGCTGCAGGCCAGGCCATTAGCAAGATTTTGCAAATCCTTCCCAATACTGATACGTTCCGGCACAAATAAGGGAAAACCATGCCCTACTGATGCATGAAAGTACATACATTGATCCTGGATGTATCAAAGCTATACATCGGTTTTACCTAAGATAAGCCCCTATCGGTGCACAACTGTCATCGATATAGCACCTTAACTTAATGTACTTAAACCAGGAGATAGACTCATGAAATTGAAAGCTTCCCTAGCCATTGCTTTTGGCTTGACGGCCGGTATGGCACACGCTGCTACTGAAATCGTTGTGGCGACCGTGAACAACGGTCACATGATCGAGATGCAGAAACAAACCAAACACTTCGAAGCTGCTAACCCGGACATCAAAGTGAAATGGGTCACTTTAGAAGAAGGTGCCTTGCGCGCCCGCGTTACGACTGACATCGCCACCAAAGGCGGCCAATTTGACGTGATGACCATCGGTATGTATGAAACACCGATTTGGGGCAAAAAAGGTTGGTTGAACGAACTCAAAACTGATGCTAAGTACGATGTGGATGATTTGTTGCCAGCGATGCGCAATGGCTTGTCAGTCGGTGGCAAGCTGTACGCGGCTCCGTTTTACGGCGAAAGTTCGATGTTGATGTACCGTAAAGACTTGGCCGACAAAGCTGGCGTGACTGTTCCTAGCAACCCAACTTGGGCACAAGTAAAAGACTTGGCGGCGAAGATTCACAACCCTAAAGAAGGCGTCTACGGCATTTGCTTGCGCGGCAAGCCAGGCTGGGGCGACAACATGGCTTTCTTGACCACGTTGGTGAACACCTCTGGCGGCCAATGGTTTGACATGAACTGGAAGCCACAGTTGGAATCTAAGCCATGGAAAGACGCGATCACGTTTTACGTCGATTTGTTGACCAAATACGGCCCACCAGGCTCTGCCAACAACAGCTTCAACGAAATTTTGGCTTTGTACAACGAAGGCAAATGCGGTATGTGGATTGACGCGACCATCGCTGCATCTTTCATCACAGATCCAAAGCAATCTAAAGTGGCTGACAAAGTGGCTTTCGCACAAGCACCAACCATGGTGACACCAAAGGGTGCCAACTGGTTGTGGGCATGGGCTTTGGCAATACCAGCTGGCACAAAAAATGCTGACGCAGCACAAAAGTTTGTCGCTTGGGCAACTTCTAAAGAGTACATCAACCTGATCGGCAAAGAAGTGGGCTGGGGCAATGTACCAACAGGTACGCGCAAGAGCACTTACACCAACGAAAACTTCTTGAAAGCCGCTAAATTTGCAGCAGCCGAGAAAGCCGCTATCGACAGCGCCAACCCGAACGACAGCACTTTGCCAAAGAGCCCATATGTCGGCGTGCAGTTTGCCGCGATTCCTGAATTCCAAGCCATTGGTGTTTCAGTGGGTCAGCAAATGAGCGCAGCTTTGGCTGGCAAAACCAGCATTGACAAAGCTTTGAAAGCATCTCAATTAGCTGCTGATCGTGAAATGAAGAAGGCTGGCTACTACAAATAATGTAGCAGTTAAATCAATAAATACGCCGGCTATAATCAAATTATCCGGTGTATTTACCAGTGTATACACGAGAGTATCGTTGGGTCTTTTAGCTAAATTTATTTACTGATGCACCTCGTCAATTCCATGCGAAGTGCGTCAGGCGAATAGTTTATTCACCCCTCTGGGCATAGCACCATGAATCGTTTTTTACCCCGTATGTTGATGGCTCCAGCCGTAGCCACGCTCTTCCTGTGGATGATCGTGCCGCTGGTGATGACCATCTATTTCTCACTCATCCGCTACAACCTGATGCAGCCCGAAGCGACAGGTTTTATCGGTCTTGAAAACTTTGAATACTTTGTTACGGATCCGTCTTTTGGCGAGGCCGTAAAAAATACCCTGCTGTTGCTTGGCAGCGTCATTCTCATCACCGTTATCGGTGGTATTGCCTTGGCTTTGTTGATTGACGACCCATTTCCAGGCCGTGGTTTGGTTAGGATTTTATTGATTTCACCCTT
>JAYUJX010000454.1:0-1245 GCA_043764955.1 Polaromonas sp. | reverse complement strand
GGTAGCGGTCTATGGACCTCAACCCCATTTGCCCGCCTGTACGCGCATCTTTAGCATCAGAATTTTCTTGAGCAAGCTTGAAAAAATCATCGCCACTGATGGCACGGTTGTAAATGCGCAAAGCACGCTCACGCAGAGCTTGCGTTTGAGATGCGGTTGCATTTTCTGGGACAGCGACCAAAATTTGAGCAATGTCTATGGCCATTTCGCCCGATTGACTGGTACCTGTTGCGGTTTTTAAAAACGCTTCAATCTCGCTATCGCTGATCTCGATATTGCCTAAAACATCTCTTTCGCGAAGTTTTTGAACCAATAATTGGTTTTGTATGTCGCTGCGAATTTGTGCAAAACCGATGCCATCAGCACTAGAGCGAGCACGCAATTCGTCAACCGTTACTTTGCTTTGACTCGCGAAATTTTGCACCGCTGCATCTATGGTTCTGTCGTCAACACGAACATTGGTGTCACGTGCTCTTTGCAGCTGAATTTTTTCGTTGATCACATCTTCTAAAACCTCGCGCGACAAATCAAGTCGCGAGGGCATGGGCGCGCCCATGGATGCCAAACGTTGTTCATAGCGAATCAAGCGTGCACGCACTTCAGTGCTGGTAATTGGCTCTGAATTGACGATGGCGACGATATAGTTGGCTTGAATTGCGACAGGTGGAGCACCATTCGCGCTCGCAACAGGCACGCGTACAGCGACAGAGGGTGACGGCGTTAAGCGTATGCCTTGCGCGTAGGCTGCATTTAAACTGCACAAGCAAAGCATGCAAGTGATGGCACGATAAACCGTTGTCAAGGTCGCAGAAGTCCTGATAGATACACGAGGCGCAGCAGTTTTATGAGTCATTTGAAATAAAAATAAAACGTTTAATCGTACGTACTAAAACGGCTAGGTGTGGTGACTTGCTCACGCAAATACTGGTACCTAGGAATGTTGTTTTTCAAAGTATTCAAGGTGCCAGAAGCGCCCAGTCTTGAAAAACCTATCAGCTCAAGTTGAAACAGGGCGCGTTTGTTGCTGGTTGCATCGCTTCGCGCTAAGTTTTCAATCACCACGCGCCCCAACCAACAGCCAGCATCGTATTCAAAACCAATGACTGAATCGACCAATTTTTTATCGGTCAAGCTGAAATTCATGCGGCCCACGCTGTACCAACGCCCCTCACCTTGACCACGTCCAGCGCCCAGGTCTTGTCCTTTGTCGCCCCATAAATCGTTGAGCGGCCATTGCCAGCCCAG
>JAYUJX010000453.1:0-1246 GCA_043764955.1 Polaromonas sp. | reverse complement strand
CGATTCAGGGACAGATCGGCACGCCGGTGTCCAAACGCCCTCGTTTTGCCAACGAAGCGCTATGGGTCGCCTACGGCAAGCGTTTGAACACATTTGGCACACATTTGAAATCCACCTATGGCATTACTTTGGCCTACCACCACCACATGGGCGCTTATGTCGAGTCGCCGGAAGATGTGGATCACTTGATGGCGGTGACAGACGCGCAATCCGTCGGCTTGCTGTACGACACGGGTCACGCTTATTTCGGTGGTGCGGTCGATCCACTCTTGCCACTCAAGAAGCATATCAAGCGCATCGTTCACGTGCATTGCAAAGACGTGCGCCCCAAAGTGATCGCACAGTCGCGCAACGATGGTTGGAGCTTTTTGACCGGCGTCATCAATGGCACGTTCACTGTGCCTGGCGACGGTGTGATTGACTATGACGCTATTTTGTCGACGCTTAAAAGTGCGGGCTATGAAGGCTGGTTGGTTGTTGAGGCAGAGCAAGACCCCGCAGTTGCACCCAGCTACCAATACGCTAAAAAGGGCTTTGACACCTTGCAAGCTATTGTTCACCGTTTGAACCAGGAGGCTTGATATGGTCAGCCCGCTGCTTGCCAAAGCTGCCCCGCTAGGGCGTGAAATTGTCAACGTGACGCCTGAACGTGCGGGTTGGATACATGTGGGTTTCCGAGCCGTTCGCTTGAAAACAGGTGAAACAGAGATGGTGCAGACGGACAATCGCGAGCTGTGCTTGGTAGTTTTGACGGGAACTGTTGAAGTTAGTGTCGATTCGCAAACTTACAGCCATCTAGGTACGCGCAACAGCGTTTTTGATGACATTTCTCCTGCAGCTGTGTTCGTTCCTGCAGGAAAAACGGTCGTCGTACGGGCTGAGCGTGATTCAGAAGTCGCCTTTTGCACGGCACCTGCTGGTGCAAAAAATCACCCAGAAAAGCAAGGTGTCAAGGTGATTGACCCCACCAGCATGCGCCGCAGTGTGCGCGGCAAAGGCACGAACACCCGCTACATTTGCGACATTTTGCCGCACGACGATCCAACTGCTGACCATCTACTGATTGTCGAGGTGCTGACGCCCGCCAGCCATTCGTCCAGCTACCCGCCGCACAAGCATGATGTGGAGCAGCCACCGGTGGAAACTCTGCTGGAGGAAACTTACTACCACCGGCTTAACCCGCCGCAAGGCTTTGCTTTCCAACGGGTATACACTGACGACAGAAGCATTGACGAAGCCTGCGCGG
>JAYUJX010000452.1:0-1246 GCA_043764955.1 Polaromonas sp. | reverse complement strand
CGATTCAGGGACAGATCGGCACGCCGGTGTCCAAACGCCCTCGTTTTGCCAACGAAGCGCTATGGGTCGCCTACGGCAAGCGTTTGAACACATTTGGCGCACATTTGAAATCCACCTATGGCATTACTTTGGCCTACCACCACCACATGGGCGCTTATGTCGAGTCGCCGGAAGATGTGGATCACTTGATGGCCGTTACAGACCCGCAATCTGTAGGCTTGCTGTATGACACAGGTCACGCCTATTTCGGCGGTGCGGTCGATCCGCTGTTACCGCTTAAAAAACACATCAAACGTATCGTTCACGTGCATTGCAAAGACGTGCGCCCCAAAGTGATCGCACAGTCGCGCAACGATGGTTGGAGCTTTTTGACCAGCGTCATCAATGGCACGTTCACTGTGCCTGGCGACGGTGTGATTGACTATGACGTTATTTTGGCTACGCTTAAAAGTGCGGGCTATGAAGGCTGGTTGGTTGTTGAGGCAGAGCAAGACCCCGCAGTTGCACCCAGCTACCAATACGCTCAAAAGGGCTTTGACACCTTGCAAGCCATTGTTCACCGTTTGAACCAGGAGGCTTGATATGGTCAGCCCACTGCTTGCCAAAGCTGCCCCGACAGGGCGTGAGATTGTTAACGTCACGCCTGAGCGTGCAGGGTGGACGCATGTTGGTTTTCGTGCCCTTCGTTTGAAAACGGGGGAAACTGAAACTGTGCAAACTGAAGGCCGCGAGCTGTGCTTGGTGGTTTTGGCTGGCACAATCGAAGTTGCTGTTGACTCGCAGACTTACAGCCATCTGGGGACGCGCAACAGCGTTTTTGATGACATTTCTCCCGCAGCCGTATTCGTGCCTAGCGGTAAAACGGTCGTTGTTAGGGCCGAGCGTGATTCAGAAGTCGCCTTTTGCACGGCACCTGCTGGTGCAAAAAATCACCCAGAAAAGCAAGGTGTTAAGGTAATTGACCCCACCAGCATGCGCCGCAGTGTGCGCGGTAAAGGCACAAATACCCGCTATATTTGCGACATTTTGCCGCATGATGACCCTACCGCTGATCATTTGTTGGTGGTCGAGGTGGTGACGCCCGCCAGCCATTCGTCCAGCTACCCGCCGCACAAGCATGATGTGGAGCAGCCACCGGTGGAAACTTTGCTGGAGGAAACTTACTACCACCGGCTTAACCCGCCGCAAGGCTTTGCTTTCCAACGGGTATACACTGACGACAGAAGCATTGACGAAGCCTGCGCGG
>JAYUJX010000451.1:0-4526 GCA_043764955.1 Polaromonas sp. | reverse complement strand
ACGAAAATTTAACCTTTTGAAACAACATGTGCACCTTTGCTACTATATTTTATGAATTAATGGGTTACTTTGTTCAATGATTGAACTAAATATCTATTATCTGGAAGATAAAGAAACGCGTCTAGTGCCTATGGGACACGATGACTCAGGACATACCCTGTGTTTACAAATTAACCGCTAAGTTACGCTCGGCTGCCCGCTCAGCATAGGTGTTGAAGCGCCAAGAAGTGCGCTCCAGTGTGATGCGGTGCCAGGTGTCGCGCTTTTCTACGGGCGACATACCCGGCCAGTGCTGTACTTCTTCAAACGTACGGCCGCAGCCTTTGCACATGGCGTCGCCCTGGCTGGTGGAGCAAATGGCTATGCACGGGGTATCTGGCGTGGTGTCATACCAAGCGAGCCAAGCAGCCATGGCTTTGGGCGGGAAGCCCTCTGCTGCTGCGGTATCCTGGCGGTAAAACACCATCAAGGCATACACCGTTGCCAGCGCCCGCAGCTCTGGGCACAGCGTCACGCCATCGGGCGATGGGCTGCGTTCGCGCCAGTAGTTGATGGCGGCTTCGATGTCGGTGATGTGCAGGGCGGCTTTCACGGTGAAATTGCGAGAATTTTAGAGATGAATGCGAAGAGAAATATGTATAAAAAATCAGTTGTTGCCATCATAGCGCAAAACTTTAAAGACATCAAAGGCCCTCAAAAAGAAGTTTAAATCTAGTAACATAGCCGTATGAAACTTCTACTCAGATGGCTACTTTTAGCCGCCGCTCTTCTTTTTGTGGCTTATGTGTACGACGGTGTGTCGGTGCAAAGCTTCCAGTCTGCCCTGCTTGCCGCCTTTGTGATTGGCTTGCTCAACACCTTTGTGAAACCGCTGTTGGTGATTTTGACGCTGCCCGTCACCGTCATCACCGTTGGCTTGTTCCTCTTCGTCATCAATGCGCTGATGTTTTGGGGCGCTGCATACTTGCTGGACGGATTCAACGTCACCGGCTTTACTGCCGCGTTGATTGGATCGCTGATTTACTCGATATTGAGCTATTTGATCAGCACTGCGATTGACAGCCTATTTTCAAAAAAGTAATCCTAAAATAATAGCGGATGAAGCAATAAATACGCCGACTACAGCCTAATTCACCCGCTTATTTATCCGCTTCTTTCTCGTCTTTGATCTGCTGCTTCAACAGCCCCTGCACTTGGCGGGTGCGCACGTCGATGATGGATTCTTCCATGTAGTCGCGCCCTGTGTTCTGACCCGTATTTGTAGACAGGCTCCCATTCCTGACCATGTCTTGCGCCGCTTTGAAGCGGTCAAGCGCGGCAGCGTAATCCAGCAAAGCCACCTGCGCCTCGGCTTCAGCGCGTACAGCACGCAAGTTTTGACCTGTGGCTCGGTAAGCATTGCCTAACAGCTGCCAAGCAGGAGCGTCTGATGGATTCGTCGCGACCCACGTTTGCAGGTTTTGTGCAGCTGAAGCTGCCAATACAGGTTGTTGGGCAACTTGTTGACTTGCAATTTGCACCTGCGACTGGGCAAATAATTCTGGCCGGCTCAAACGCCGACCTGCCGCTTGGATTGGCAGCAGTGTAAGGGCGGCTTCTGCATTATTAGCCGACAAATGCAGCTCTATTGCTATTAATTTAGTAGCTATATAAGCATATAAATCGCCGGTTACAGTGATTTTTAACCTGTCTTTTTGCGCAGTTGCACGGACAAAATCGCGCAGTTTGATATTCGCCAAAATAGCGGCGTACAAACTGCCCACTTGGCGAGATTTACTCAAATTCGCAAACCCTGAAGCTTGCGGCTCTGCCGCCCACAGTCGTAAAACATCGATGCCAGGTTCGGCCAGCACACGGGCGCGGGCGGACATCATGGCGTGCTGCAAGCTGGGCTCGGTTTGCGGTGCCAATTTAGCCATGTGTTGCCCGGTATGTTGCTGAATGAGCAAACGCTGCTGCATGTCACCCATGCGTTCGGTCGTCATGGGGTGGCTGCGCAGGTAGGGGAAGTTGCCGCTGTCGCTCAACCTAGCGGATTGTTGCAACTTCTCAAACATGCCCACAAAGCCCTGCGGCGCAAAGCCGGCAGGCTGCATCAGCCCCAGTCCGAGCCGATCTGCCTCACGCTCCATATCACGCGAAAAGTTGAGTTGCCCTTGTATCGCCACGGCTTGCGAGCCGGAAATGACCGCGTTCAGCGCGTCAGGGTTGTTACGCGCCGCGACCGCACCTAAAATCATCGCTGCAATCATCACTGGCGTTTGCCGCCCTTGCTGGGTGATGGAGCGGGCAATGTGCCGCTGGGTGACGTGGGTTAACTCATGCGCCAATACAGACGCCAGCTCATCCTGATTCGCCACCAACCCAATCAGCCCCAAATGCACACCGAAATAGCCGCCCGGCAGCGCAAACGCGTTGACTGTGCGGTCACGCGCCAGCATGACGCGCCAGGCGAAACGTTCGTCCATTTCCACCGTTAATTCGCCCCTAGCGCGGGCAGCTTTGAGGAGCGATTGCCAAATGCCGTCTACGTATTCGTTCAGCAGTGGGTCATCCAAATAGTCCGGGTCGCGGTAAATTTGTTTGGCAATGGCGTCACCCATTCGCCGCTCAGCGCCTAGGGACAAGTCGCCGTCTTCGCCAACGCCGAGGAGCGGGGTCATGCCGCTTCGTTGGATGGGGTTGGTGATAGCTGAGGAAGCCTGCCCAAGCGTCAAACTGGGGCTGACTAAGCCAAAAAACAGCACCGTGGCGATGGCAAGGCTGTTTTTTTGAAGGTTGGTTGATTTGAATATGGATTTCACAGCCTTATGATAGCGTTCATGACTAATAATTCCCCACAAAACACGTCTGCGGACACATCTGTAACAAATGGACTGACCCATTTCGACGCCCAAGGCCAAGCCCACATGGTCGACGTGGCCGCCAAAGCCGCCACCCACCGCATCGCCGTTGCCCAAGGCCGCATCACCATGCTGCCAGCGACGTTTGCGTTGATAGCAGCTGGAACGGCTAAAAAAGGCGATGTTTTAGGCATTGCGCGGATTGCAGGCATTCAGGGTGCGAAGAAAACCAGCGATTTGATCCCGCTGTGCCACCCGCTGGCTTTAACCCGAATTGCTATTGATTTTATAGCTGATGAAGCAATAAATACACCGGCTATTGGCAAAAATAGCACTATTTCAGAGCAATATCCATCCATTGTCTGCACCGCCACGGTAGAAACCGTCGGCCAAACCGGTGTAGAAATGGAAGCCCTGACCGCCGTGCAAGTCGCCCTGCTCACCATCTACGACATGTGCAAAGCCGTGGATCGTGGCATGACCATGACCGACGTGCGGGTGCTGGAGAAGCATGGGGGGAAGTCGGGGAGTTATGTTAATCCGTAACTGCGCCCGATCTGTCCCAGCTATTTCTACGCTTACTTCCTCGCCAAAACCGCCTTCAAAGCCACCCCAGTGTGCGTTTTCAGCTTGACCACGCCTTCGGGCGTCGTGGCCGCAACGACCTGACCACCAACTTTGCCGCCATCGGGGCCTAGGTCGATGACCCAGTCGGCTTCGGCAATCACGTCCAAATCATGCTCAATGACCACCACGCTGTGGCCGCCGTTGACCAGGCGGTGCAGCACGTGGATGAGTTTTTCAACGTCGGCCATGTGCAATCCCACCGTCGGCTCGTCCAGCACATACAGGGTGTGCGGTGGTTTTTGGCCACGGCGGGTGATGTCGTCACGCACTTTGCTCAGCTCCGTCACCAGCTTGATGCGTTGCGCCTCGCCACCGCTCAGCGTGGGTGAAGGCTGGCCCAGTGTGAGGTAACCCAAGCCCACGTCTTTGAGCAGTTGCAGCGGGTGGCTGATGTTGGGCATGGCGGCGAAGAAGTCGACAGCTTCATCCACCTCCATCTGCAACACATCACCAATGCTTTTGCCGCGCCAGGTGACGGCCAGTGTTTCGGGGTTGAAGCGGGCACCGTGGCAGACCTCGCATTTGACCTTCACATCGGGCAAAAAGCTCATGGCAATGGTGCGGATGCCCTGACCGTCACAACCAGAGCAACGACCATCACCGGCATTGAAGCTGAAACGACCGGCGGCGTAGCCCCGCGCTTTGGCTTCCAGCGTTTCGGCAAACAGCTTGCGGATGGTGTCCCAAAAGCCGATGTAGGTGGCGGGGCAGCTGCGTGGGGTTTTGCCAATGGGGGTTTGGTCGACTTCCAGCACGCGATCAACGGTGGCGTAGCCCGACACGTCGGCACAACCGACCCAGACTGGGTGATTGCCAGCAGCGGCGGCATCACGCCCCGCTTTGGTAGATTTCTGCGCCACGGCGGCGTGGACATTGGTGAGCATCACCTCGCGCGCCAGGGTGGATTTGCCAGAACCGGAAACGCCGGTGATCGCGACCAGGCGCTGCAGGGGGATTTGCACGTTGACGTTTTGCAGGTTGTGCATGGTCGCGCCTTGCACGTCAATCCAAGCTTGCGTTTCAACGTGCTCAACAACGCGACGTTTTTGCAGCGGG
>JAYUJX010000450.1:0-4526 GCA_043764955.1 Polaromonas sp. | reverse complement strand
TTTGGACAACGCCCAGCTTCAAAGGCTTGACTTTTGAAAACCACAGCTTCGCGCTTGAACTGCATTATTTACGCAACTTCACAGCTGCCGACATTGCAAAGCGCTCACTCGAAGAAATGCAACGCATTGAACCCGTGCCTGATCAAAAAGCGGCGTTGTGGGTCAAAACGCTGAGCGAAGCCTTTCCCAACGTCAAAAAAGGCGACCGCATTGTGGGCGTTCACAAACCGGGCTTCGGTGTCACCTTCTGGCATAACGGAAAACGCAGTGGCGAGATTCGGGATGCTGATTTTTCAAGACAGTTTTTCGGTATCTGGTTATCACCCAAAACCTCAGAGCCCAAGCTAAGACTCGCGCTTTTAGGCAAATTTAATTTGTAATATGACCCACGAGCCCATCATTAGCCCAGCTCATGAAGATGCTGCGTTCAGCTCAGGCAACGGTTGGCGCTATGGTTTGCTGGGACTGCCGCTGGCTTTTGTGGCGCTGCCACTATATGTGATTTTGCCAAACCACTATGCGCGTGAATTTGGCATGCCGCTGGCGACACTGGGTTTGGTACTTCTTTTAGCCCGGTTGTTTGATGCATTTATTGACCCGCTTTTAGGCAAACTCAGCGACAAGCTCTTTGCCCGCTCTGCCAAAGCGGTACTCACATTTGGGGCGATGGCGGGTGTTTTATTGGCGCTGGGCTTTGTACTGCTGTTTTTTCCACCTTTGGCAGTTAGGCAACAGCAGCCTATGCTGATTGCGTGGGCTGCCGCCATGCTGCTTATCACCTACGCCGCCTACAGCGCATTAAGCATCACCCACCAGTCTTGGGGAGCGATGCTGGGCGGCACCGAGGCGCAGCGCAGCCGTTTGGTGGCTTGGCGCGAGGGTTTGGGGTTAATCGGCGTCATTTTGGCCTCAATTTTACCTGTAACCTTCGGATTTATTGCCTCAACAGCTATATTTATCATAGCAATTTTCGCAGCTTGGGTGGCTTGGACGCGATCCATAAAGCCCTTTGCCAACCTTCTAAGCCGCAGCGGCGCTGAAAAAGACTCAACGCATAGTATTTTCAAACCATTTAAAAACATTGAATTCAAACGCCTGTTCGTCGTTTTTGTACTCAACGGCATCGCCAGCGCCGTACCTGCCACGCTGATTTTGTTTTTTGTGCAAGACCGCCTGCAAGCGCCCAAACAGATGGAAGCGGCATTTTTAGGTGCTTACTTTGTCTGCGCCGCTTTGGCTGTGCCACTGTGGCTGAAATGTATCAAACATATCGGTTTGACAAAATCTTGGCTGCTCGGCATGGTGCTGTCGATCGTGATATTTGCTTGGGCAATGCAACTTGGCAGTGGCGACACGACCGCTTTCATCGTCATTTGCGCCCTGTCTGGCATTGCGCTCAGCGCCGATTTGACCATTCCCAGCGCGCTGCTGGCAGGCGTGATTGCCGACGCTGGCGACCGTGGCCGTGCTGAAGGCGCTTACTTTGGCTGGTGGAACTTTGCCACCAAGCTCAATTTGGCCTTGGCTGCCGGCTTAACTTTGCCGCTCTTAGGGTTGATGGGCTACACACCCGGCACCCTGCAGCCGCAAGCTTTGACGGCACTCACGATCGTCTACTGTCTTGTGCCCATCGCTATCAAATTGGTGGCTGCACTGGTACTTTATATGCTGATGATTCACCCTTCTGCACAAACAACTTCCTCTTTGAATACTGCGAAAACACCATGAAACGACGCCTTCTCCTCTCTAGCATCAGCACCTCTGCCATCGCTTTGGGTGCATTGCAACTCACCGGCTGCGCAACGCAAAACATTGCAGATTACGCCGCTGAAAAGCCCATTCTCGATTTGCGCCAATACTTCAACGGTACGCTGGATGCCTACGGCGTCTTCACCGATCGCAGCGGCAAAGTCGTGAAACGCTTCACCGTGGTGATGCTGTGCAGTTGGACAGGCAAGCCGGGTGAAGAAACTGGCGTGCTGGACGAAGACTTCACCTACTCAGACGGCACCAAGCAAAAACGGGTTTGGAAGCTGCAGCGCAGTGTAGATGGCAGCTACGTAGGCCGTGCGGACGATGTCGTCGGCATCGCCAACGGCCAAGAGCGCGGTAACGCCTTTCAGTGGGGCTACACGCTTAATTTACCGGTCGATGACAAAGTCTATGAGGTGCAGTTTGACGACTGGATGTACCTGATGACGGACAAAGTCATGCTCAACAAAGCGACTATGAGTAAATTTGGCATCAAGCTGGGTGAAGTCACCCTGTCATTCACAAAACGCTAATTTCATTTCAAAAATTAAATCAAAATAAATCGGAAAAAAGCTATGTCGCTCAACCCACACATGCCACACCTGCAAAATTGGCAAGGCAAAACTGTCTGGCTCATAGGCGCATCCACAGGCATAGGCCGCGCCACCGCCAGCGCCTTGCATGCGCAGGGCGCGCGTGTCATCGTATCTGCCCGCAACGCCAAAGCCTTAGACGACTTTGTAGCCACCCACCCCGGCCAAACCGACGCTGGCTTACCAACGGCAGTTGCGCTGCCGCTGGATGCAGGCTTAGACGGCGCTGTGCAAGCCGCTGCGCAAGCCATCTTTAATATGAGCCCTCACTCCACCATTGACTGCGCCATGTACTGCGCCGGCACCTACAAAGAGCTGCGCGCAACCGAATTTAACCTGCCAACCATGCTGGAGCACCAGCGCATCAACTATCTAGGCGCACTGCACATGCTAGACGCCGTGCTGCCCCACTTTTTAGCCCGCCAAAGCGGCCACATCAGCCTGGTCAGCAGCGTCGCCGGCTACGGCGGTCTGCCCAAAAGCATGGCCTACGGCCCCACCAAAGCCGCTCTCATCAACCTCGCCGAAACCCTGTATTTAGACCTGCACGGCAAAAACATAGGTGTCAGCCTCATCTGCCCCGGCTTTGTGGACACGCCCCTTACCGCGCAAAATAAATTCAACATGCCCGCCCTCATCACCCCCGACGAAGCCGCGCAAGAGATACTAAAAGGCTGGGCCAAGGGCGAATTTGAAATCCACTTCCCCAAACGCTTCACCCAATGGATGAAAGCCATCAAAATGCTACCCTACCGCTTGTATTTTCCCGCTATCAAGAAATTCACGGGATTATGATTTAAATCCCCCCTTCCCCCCTTCTCCCCTTCTCCAAGTGGGAACAATACATTGGTTTTCATGGACGGTTTCAAATGACACATAACTCTGTAAACGACATCGTCACCTTTTTCGAGACCATCACCCCGCAAAGCATCGCCCGCGTGGCCGTGCTCTACGCGCCAGACGCCACCTTCAAAGACCCCTTCAACGACGTGCGCGGCCTGCCCGCCATTGAACGCATCTACAGCCACATGTTTGAAGCGCTGAACGCCCCCCGATTCATCGTCACCAGCCAACTTGTCGACGGCCCGGCCTGCTTTTTGATATGGGAATTCAAGTTCTACTTCAAAAACTTCGACAAAACCACCGAACAAACCGTGCGCGGCGGCACACATTTGCTGCTGGACGCGCAAGGCAAAATCACCACCCACCGCGACTACTGGGACCCAGCCGAGGAAGTCTACGAAAAGCTGCCCGTGGTGGGTGGGGTGATGCGGTGGCTGAAGAAACGGGCGAATAGTTAAGGGCGAATAGCTAAAACCCTTGCCGCATAGTCAGCAGCTCGCGACCATCAATACGCTCAGCCAAGCTGGCCAAGTCTGAATCTGTCACCCCGCAGGCTTTGAAATGTGCTTGCCAACCGTTCACGACGGCAATCACGCGGCGCACCTCTGCAGTGGCGGCTGGCTTGGTCAGCCCAAACAAGGCGCACTGCGACATGGCGTTTACCAGCGTGCTGTCCTGACCTTCTAGACCCACGATGAACTCTTGGTGACCTTGGCCAGAATTGGTGGGCAACACATCAAAAGCGGGCGCTAGCCGCAGCCGCCCTTGGCGCAAAGGCTCGGTCACCAGCAAAGCGTGGTTTTTTTCATGGTCATCGGTGTTGTCTATCAAAATGTTGAACACCATGCGGCGAAACAGCTCTTGCATGTCTTGCTGATTGGCACCGTTCTGCGTCACCCCGACGCGGCGCAGCAGCTGCGCAAGCTGGGGGTAGCCAAAGTCAGGGCTTTGGCCTTCCACAGCTTCTGCCAGCAAAGCCGTACCGGCGGACAGGCAGTGAATGCGCTGTGATGCTTCAAAACTACGATCAAACCGCTTGACGGCCAGTGCGTTTTCACCCAACAAATGCACCACTTGCGTCTCGGCAGTGGTGATGCCCGCCAGCTTCGCCAACGTCATGGACGCATGCTCGATCAAAGGCACATCGATGGGTTCGCCGTTAAAAAACTTCATCACCCACTGCGCACCATCGATCTCAATCAGCGCTTTGGGCTTTGCGCCGCCAAAACTGCCCCCCGCTGCCATCATTTGTCGTTCCAGCGCGTTGATGGGTTCTTTGGCGTTGACTTTGGCGACCACCTCGCTCAAGGTTTGGGCATCTTGTAGTCTGGGCAAAGG
>JAYUJX010000449.1:0-4536 GCA_043764955.1 Polaromonas sp. | reverse complement strand
TCGTAAAACTGGCTCTATCAACCCGGCCAATTGACTATTAGCCACAAGCATGGGAGCCATCACGCTGGCACCGCCTACAGCTATGCGCGATACCGGA
The DNA here is from genome assembly GCA_043764955.1 of Polaromonas sp. Taxonomy (GTDB): domain Bacteria; phylum Pseudomonadota; class Gammaproteobacteria; order Burkholderiales; family Burkholderiaceae_C; genus Aalborgiella. Next base: position 4,439 of record JAYUJX010000449.1, on the reverse strand, counting down.
TCGCTTTGCAGTTCGCCAAAATGCCACAGCGACATGGCTATTAACGCCAGCAGCGCCCAGCCCAGCGACCATGACAATACCCAGCCCGTCAACAATACCAGCAGGAAATAACCTGCGCTGATCAGCAGGGCTTTAGATTTGGGCACAAACTGCGCTAACAGCAGTACGGCGTCTAGCGCTCCGTGCCCCATGCCCAGTGATAAGGTCAACGCGACAAATACCCACCAGCCCAATGTGGGCCAAGCTTGCTCTAGCACATAGACTGCCATTAATCCTAATGAGAGGGCAGCCAAGCCTACCGACAGTTTGGCATACCCCGTCCATCGAATCGATGTCATACGCGTTTACCCACAGCACGCGACAGCGCAGCGCTTGCAAAAGGCATGGTGGGCAACGAGCGCATGATGCGCAGCCGTTGTTGCCAGCTGGCCTGACCCGTCAAAAAAGCTACTGTGTCGTCGGCTGTTGCACGGCTAAACAGTTGCATAAAGTAGTGGGGCGCACGCTGCCAGTTGCTCGTAAGTACATCTAAAAATACGGCATCCATCCAATGTTCAGTCGCTGCACGCTGAAATGCTTTAGGCTGCCATTCTGCATCCGTGCCAGTACGCAAAGCAGTGTGCAAAGTCTCTGCCAACTGCGCAGCGTGCCTAACTGTATCGATAAATGCATAACCTGTAGCAGGCCGCAGTGTGCCCCCACGCCGCCCCAGTCCAATGGTGGCGGTAATCGGTGTATGTGCATGTTGCAAGCTGAGCACGCCGTGTTCACGGTAGCTCACGCTGTATGCATTTCCATCACACAGCTTTGCAACGTATTGACGTAGCTCTGCTTCATAGTCAGGCTGCCAATTTAACGGCGACACCCACGTACTTTCAACCAAAGCGCAGCGCGTGCTATAGGGCAAAACATACCAAAAGTGCAGACCACGCGGATGCGGCTCAAAGGCCATGAGCTTGACTTGGTTCGGGTTGAACACATCGCATTCAGTGCGTAATTCCCAACCCGTAAATTGCTGCACCAAAGCACTAGGCTCCAGCTGTTGCAAGGGCCGTGCGTCAAATACCCTGCGAGCGCGTAGGGTGTTGCCCTGCTCAAGCCGAACCAGTGTTTCAGCAGGGTTGTGCAGTGCCACATTGGCAACGCCAGACGCCATACGCAAGCTAACATGTGACGATTGACTGATAGCCTGTACCGCAGCTTTGTAAAACGCATCTGCATCTAAGCTAGCGTAGCTAGTGCGCTTTGAGCTTTGACTGTGCATTGTTTCACCCAGCGACACGCTCCATTGGCTCCATTGGTGGCGTTCAAGATAGCTGTAACGGTGCGGTGTGTCTGCCCAATAGCTCCAAGTCCGGTCGCGCACATACTGACTGCGCTTTTCTAATACCAATACCGAAAGACTGGCAAACTCTGGTGCTGCTAACTCAGCAGCCAAGGACAGACCACCCAAACCGCCACCCACAATCACGATATCCCAAAGCTTGTCCACGGAAATTTAGCTACAAGTTTGCAGCCGGAAAACCGGGTAAACCTACCAAGTGCGACAAATCGTTGTGCCATACGTCTCGCGCAGGTAGTTTGACCGACATCTCAGGCAAAAGCAGGGCACGCGCTAAGAGCTTGATCTTCTCTGCACGTGTCAAAAATACCCTGCCCTGCCAAAAGCGATTTGCGCCTAGGTGTAAAATTTTATGCCCAATACCTTGGTAAAGTGCAGCGGCGACGCGAATAGCACGACGATTCTGCCGCGGAATGACAGAAATACCCGCATATGCAAACGCATAAAAATCGTCCGCCAGTGCCAGCAATCGCTGCAGCGCAGCAAATGCTTGTTCACGTTGGATTGGATTTTGCGGTTCAGACATGTTGTGCAATGTAACACCCCATTGCGCGGGGATGTAGCAACGGCCGCGCTGTGCATCTTCCACCACGTCTCGGGCAATGTTGGTCAGCTGCATACCTACGCCAAGTGCAATCGCATATGCATCGGCGGTTGCAGGCGCACCCAGCAAGGGGCGCATCATTTGCCCCACCGTACCCGCCACGCCGTAGGCAAACCGCAATAAATTCTCAGTACTGTCGATGTGTCTGGCATCTGCGTCCGTCTGCAAACTGTCCATAAAGGTGGTTAGCACAGCATCAGGTACACCGTAGCTGCGCAGCATGTTGCCCGTTTGGTTTGCCAAAGTCTCCTCAGGCAAAGGCTGCTCTGCAAGGTTAAGCTGCAGAGCTTGGTTGCGCAGTTCTTGCAGGGCGGCTGCGCGCTCTTGCAAAGTACCTAGATGTTCTTCGTCTGCAAAGTCGTCAGCAGTGCGGGCAAAGGCATAGAGTAAGGCAGCATCGCGACGAGCCGAGGCACTTAAAAATCGTGCGGCCCAAGAGAATGACTTAGCATGCTGGTTCATGACGGCCTGAGGGTCGCGCGGCACCGGGGATGATACAAGTGCGGTCACCGTACGGCTCCAAACATCAGTCGCTCTACCACTTTGGCCGAAGTGACCACACCGGGTACTCCCGCACCGGGGTGCGTACCCGCGCCTACAAAATACAAGTTAGGTAATTCTGCATGCTGATTAGGGAAGCGAAAACCCGCAGACTGCATCAGCTTAGGCGTTATAGAAAACCCCGAACCTAGCGGTGCGAGCAGTTCATCAGCAAAATAGTGGGGTGTAACTACATGCTCATCAACGATACAGTCAGCCAGGTTTGGTAGCAAACGACGCGTGAGTTCGGCCTGCAGCAGCGCTTTGAAAGGTGCTGCTTGTGTCTTCCAATCTATACCCGCCGCTAAATTAGGCACAGGTACCAGAGCATAAAAGCTATCGTACCCAGCTGGAGCATACTGCGTGTCGGTAGCGGTAGGGCGGTGTAGGTAAATACTGAGGTCGTCACTTAGCTCTTGACTTTCAAAGATTTTATGCAGTACCTCGCGGTAGGCGTTACCGAACAAAATAGTGTGGTGCGGCACATCGGCATACTGGCGACTGGTACTGAAATACCATACAAACAAACCCATGGAATATTGTTTTCCAGTGATGGCTTTGGTTCGTTTTTGCGCAGCGGGTAGCAAGTGTGCCAATGTGTAGCCAGCGTCAGCATTGCTCACCACCGCATTACCCGCAATAAGGCGCCCGTCCTGCAGTTGAACACCAGTGGCGCGGCCTGCTGTAGTGGTGATGGTTTGTACATCGGCGTTCCACTCAAATTGCACACCGTGGCGCAGCCCTAGCGCCACCAAGGCATCAACCAAACGCGCCATACCACCGCGCGGAAACCACACGCCCCATTTGCGTTCTAGGTAGTGGATCAGGCTGTAGATGCTGGTAGTGTCAAACGGGTTGCCGCCCACCAGCAAAGGCTGAATGCTAAAGGCGCGACGTACCCGCTCATCTTTAAAGAACCGCGCTGTTACATCGTACACAGAGCGGTCTGCGCGCAATGCAATCATTGCTGGTAGTGCTTTGAGCATGGACATAGCGCCCAAGAAGGGTTGCGAACCTAGTTCTTCATATCCTTTTTCAAACAACTTTTGAGAATGTGCCAAAAATGCAGGATAGGCCTTGGCATCTTCAACAGAAAATTTGGCTATCTCCGACTGGATTTTCTCGGTAGAGCCGCCGTAGTCTAGTTGTGAGCCATCTGCAAAGCGCATTTGGTACCATGGCGCTACAGGCATCAGCTCTATATGATCAGACAGTTTTTCGCCAAACAGTGTGAATAACTCTTCAAACAACTGCGGCGCAGTGAGCACCGTTGGACCTGCATCATATTTGAACTCTAGGCCATTGGTACTGCGTACAAATTCACGACCTCGTCCGCCCGGACCTGATATGCGATCTAGCACGGTGACGCTCTGCCCGCGCGCGGCACAACGCAGAGCTGAAGCCAAACCGCCAAAACCTGCACCGATAACTACAACCTTCATCCAGTATTCCTTGGCGTTAAAAACTCACGCAACTCACAGGACAGCTGCAGCAGCAAAGCGCCCGAATTGCAAGGTAACCGATGGGCTGCTGCTACTGCAGCGCCTAGGTGTTGCAAACCGAGGCGAGACGCAGCGTCTTGTGCATTTATAGTTTGGCCTTCTGACTCTAAAACCATCAGAATATTAAGGCCAACCGTCAGCCTGTCTTGTTGAATATCCGTCAAATCATCTGCAATTTGGTAGGCTATTGAAAAAGCCTCTGCCGCCTTGCGCGCTTCACCCGCCCAAGTAGCCTTACCGCACGCCGTTAGAGCCAACTCAAGCGGGAGACTGAGCAGCGCACCTGACTTTGCAATTACAATTTTTTCGTAGCTATCGGTGCTATTTATCGCGTGAGTTTGTGCAGCCAAGTCGGCACATTGCCCTTCAATAGCCGATGCAGTGCGCTCGTGTATCAAAGCTAATAGGCTAGGTAAAACTTGAACATTACTTGTACGACAAAGTGCGCTGT
>JAYUJX010000448.1:0-4538 GCA_043764955.1 Polaromonas sp. | reverse complement strand
TGAGTTTTCAGCGATCGCACTTGCAGGCACACTCAAACGCGGCACCAAGGTAACACCCATACCAGCGGCAACCATGTGTTTGATGGTTTCCAAAGACGAGCCTTCAAAACTCTTGCGAATACCCATGTTGCTACCGGAACTGTCGCTCGAGAAGCGCGCAAACTCTGGACAAACCTCCAAGACGTGGTCTCTGAAACAGTGCCCAGTGCCCAGCAACAGCATCGTTTCAGCTTTGAGCTGATCAACCGTCACGAAAGCCTGTTTGGCGAACGGATGATCTACCGGCATGGCGGCTAAAAAAGGCTCATCGTACAAAGGGGCGACTGCTAAATTAGTATCGGGGAAAGGTTCAGCCAAAATCGCACAGTCCAACTCGCCCGTGCGCAGCAATTCAAGTAATTTGACGGTGAAATTCTCTTGTAACATCAACGGCATTTGTGGCGTTTTGGCGATGACATTTCTCACCAAATCAGGCAGCAAGTAGGGGCCAATGGTGTAAATCACACCCAACTTCAAGGCACCAGCCAAAGGGTCTTTGCCGCGCTTGGCAATTTCTTTGATATTGGCGGCTTGCTCCAGCACGCTTTGCGCTTGCAAAACAATTTCGTTGCCAAGTGGTGTGACGGTCACCTCGGTCGCGCTGCGTTCAAACAGCTTTAAATCCAGCTCTTCTTCTAGTTTTTTGATCGCCAAACTAAGGGTTGGCTGCGACACGTGGCAGGCTTCTGCCGCCTTGCCAAAATGCTTTTCACGCGCGACTGCGACGATATATTTAAGCTCAGTAAGTGTCATGGTAACTTTCTAATCGTACAATTTTACATGTGCCCATTGCTATCAAAATAGCCATTAAATTAATCGCACTAGGGTTTACGCTGTGTATAACTAGTTTGACAGCTCCAGAAGCATGCTTTAACCTCACTTTCTTTACACTGATTTCCATTTAAAAGCATCAAAAGGACGAGACATGGCTTCTATCTCTGCGCAACCACTGTTACTTGATTACGTGTACGACCATGAATCAGCCCGCACCAACGAGGTTTATTTAACGCAACCGATTGGCAACGAAAAAGTCATTGACTACACATGGGGGCAAACGCTAGATCAAGCCAGACGCATGGCGACGCATCTTAAAAGCCTAAATTTAGAGCCTGGTGCACGCATTGCGATTTTGTCGAAAAACTGCGCCCATTTCTTCATGGCAGAGTTGGCGATATGGATGGCTGGTGGCACGACGGTTGCCATTTTCCCTACCGAAGGCGCTGACACCGTGAAATATGTGCTTGAGCACAGTGGTGCCAGTTTGCTTTTTGTGGGCAAATTAGACACGTGGGACAAGCAACTTCCTGGCGTCCCCGCAGACATGCCGAGAATTGCGTTTCCACTTGCTCCAAAAACGGATTACGACACTTGGGACGCCATCGTCTCACGCACGACCCCGATTACTGGCAAAGTCTCACGCTTGCCAACAGATTTGGCGATGATCATCTACACCTCAGGCTCGACAGGGCAACCTAAAGGCGTGATGCACAGCTTTGAGCGAATTACCGCTGCAACGCGCGGCATTGATGCACGGATGGCCGAGACATTAGGCAAAGGCTCCACGAACCGGATGCTCTCCTACTTACCATTGGCGCATGTGTTTGAGCGCGCTTTTGTGGAGTCCTTCTCATTTTTGAATGGTAAATGCCATATCTTCTTTGCCGAAACGCTTGATACGTTTGTCAAAGATCTGAATCGCGCCAAACCGACCCTGTTTATCTCTGTACCGCGCTTGTGGCTGAAGTTCCAACAAGGCGTGTCCGCCAAAATGCCACCTGCCAAGCTCAACCTCTTGTTATCAATTCCTATACTCAACAAAATTATCGCCAAGAAAGTTTTGACGGGACTTGGCTTGGATCAAGTCAAACTGGCGGGTAGCGGCTCTGCGCCCTTGCCGCCAGCCTTGATTCATTGGTACCGCCGTTTGGGTCTCAATTTGGTAGAGGGTTACGCTATGTCAGAGGACTTTGCGTACTCACACACCATGACGGATACGCTGAATGAAATCGGATACGTTGGCGTACCTTACGATGGTGTGGAAGTACGCATCAGCGAGCAAGGTGAAATTCTTATCAAATCGCCTGGGCAAATGGTGGGTTACTACAAACGGCCAGATTTGGATGCTGAAGTTTTCACCGCTGATGGCTTCTTCTGCACAGGTGACCAAGGCGAACGTCGACCAGATGGTCAGCTCAAAATCACCGGTCGTTTGAAAGAGCTGTTCAAAACAGGCAAAGGCAAATATGTCGCACCTGCCCCGATTGAAAACAAGTTGAACTCGCACCCCATGGTCGAATCAAGCATGGTATCTGGCGTGGGTCAGTCAGCGTCTTATGCCTTGGTGGTGTTGGCTGAAGGTGTTCGCCCTAAACTGAGCGATCCAGCTTTTAAAGCGGAAGTGACGCAGGAAATGACGGCTTTACTCAAAGAAACAAACCAAAGCTTGGCCGACTATGAGCAAATGAAAATGTTGGTCATCGCCAAAGAGCCTTGGTCTATAGAAAACGGCTGCTTGACGCCGACCATGAAAATCAAACGCAACAAAATTGAAGCATTGGTCGAGCCCGATGTCGACAAATGGTATGCCAATAAAGGTGCTGTGCTTTGGGTTTAGATCAACGCCTAAACGATCGATTGACTGAGCTGGAAATCAAAGCCAGCTATACCGAAGACTTGGTCGACCAACTCGACAAAGTGATCGTTAGACAGCAGGAACAAATTGACCTGCTGATCAAAGCGACCACAGAGCTGCGCCAATCAAGTATAGATGGCGGCTTAGGCGCTGCGCGCAACCTACGCGACGACCTGCCGCCGCATTTTTAAACATGTCAGATGCCATTCTGCAAGCGCATGGTTTGACGTTTGCGTTTCCTCAACAACAAGTTTTCAACGATTTCTCTGCAGATATAACAACTGGTTTGACATATGTCGTTGGTGACGAAAGCTCTGGAAAATCAACGCTTTTAAGGCTTTTTGCAGGTGATTTAACGCCTCAAACTGGCAGTATTGCTATTTGTGGCATCAGTCCAGCTATCAGCCAAGCAGATAATTTAGCGTCGTACAAAAAACATGTCTTTTGGATTGACCCACGCACCAGCGTACATGACAACATCTCGCCAAACGAGTTCTTTGACATGCAGCGCCGTTTTTACCCTGCGTTTGATGATGCACTGTCGCTTGATTTAATCGATGGCTTGAGTTTAAGCGACCATGTTTCAAAGGCGATGTACATGCTCTCCGCCGGTTCAAAACGCAAAGTTTGGCTGGCAGCCGCCTTTGCCAGTGGTGCAGCCGTGACCTTGCTTGACGAGCCTTTTGCAGCTTTGGACAAACCATCGATCAACTTTTTGATTGAACGGCTAGAAAGTTTTAAGCAATATTCAGATCGCGCTTGGGTGATTGCAGATCACAAAGTACCATCAAAATTAGCCTCGAATTTAACGATCAATTTAGACCTCTAGCCGGCGTATTTATTGACTAATTAGCTATAATATACATAGCATATTTTAAGCAGGGCCACCTAAATTTGAACTAGATTTTCCGCTTCAATCTACCCGCTGTAGCCGTTGACACGGGCACGACACCCACAGCATGGCGTTGGTTGTTGCACAGCTCGTGGCTGATGGCCAAGTTTTCAATATGGCTGTTACCGCCTTCGCTCAGCGGTTGGATATGCTCTAACGTGGCTTCGGGCAGCACGTGCTCACCGCAGACCCAGCACGGCACCACGCCGTGCAGCTGGCGTGCAACGGTTTTGTACATTTTGTCGCGGGTATGAGCTAATTTACTCATGCTTAATTCTGTCTGTTCATACCTATTCACACGGTTTCGTTCAACGCTGCATGCATATGCTGCTTATACTCAAACCAAAACGGGTTCCAAAATCCCATGAAACGTTGCGTCATCAGTACGCCTGCAGTTCCCGTAGCTGGCGAAATCCACCAGTGCGGTCCAGCTAATCCGCCCCATTGCACCTCGCCGACTGGCGTGTTGGGTTGAAAATCAGAGCCTGAACGCGTCACCGCACCGCACAGGCTGAAACCCAAACTTGGCACAGGCCCATCAGGGATATGCATCTGACCACTTTGGGCAAACTGTAAGCTGCGATTGGCTGGCAGCTGGTCGCGGAACAATTCTGCCAATGTCTCTGGTTTGAGCAACTGACCTTGACCGGGCAACAGCTGCGACAGCAAAGCCAACATATCAGCCTGCGTGATCACCAAGCCACTGCTAGCCGCTTGGCGTGGCACGGGTTTGATAAACGCATCTGGCCAAGGGATATTGTCCAGCCTACGCAAACCCGGCTTGGTCGCATTCATAGGATGACCCACATACAAGCTGGCCAGGCGGGGAATTTGATCCGCCCGCAACACATAACCCGTGTCAACCATGCCCAAAGGCTCAAACAGCTTTGTTTGGAACGCATCCGCCAAAGTTTGACCGGTGACGATTTCAACCAAACGCCCCACCACATCCGTCGCCATCGAGTATTGCCAGCT
>JAYUJX010000447.1:0-1253 GCA_043764955.1 Polaromonas sp. | reverse complement strand
ATTTTCATTTTCAATTTGCTTCAGTAACTAGCAGAGGGTGATACAACGATGTATGCGACGCCAATGAAGAGCCCGGACGGTTTTATCAATACTCTAATGACGCTGCATCAGATCATGGTATGGCACGGAATGGCATTGCATTGCATTCCGTCTATTTAGGATAAGATTCTATTATATGGATGGCTTTGCATGAGGCAATTCCTTGTGGGAGCACAAAGCACAAAGCACACAGCAAAAAACACTAAGTACAAAGTACAAAATACAAAGTACAAAGTAAAAAGTACGAAATACAAAGTACATAGTACGAAGTACGAAGTACAAAGTACAAAGCACAAAGTACAAAGCACAAAGTACAAAGTACAAAATACGAAGTACGAAGTACGAAGTACGAAGTACAAAGTACAAAGTACAAAGTACAAAGCACAAAATACAAAGCACGAAGTACAAAGATTATCATTTTTTGATTATCTCCGAGGGACCTTACAAACCGGAAAAAACGAAATAAGCAGTTTTTGATTTTTGATTTTGTCACGACAAGGTGCGAAGAGAGCGAGACATAGTAAACTAAAACTGGAACTTTGTATTTTGTATTTTGTCTACCACTAAGAGTGACCTAATGTCTTCGAAAGTCAATTGAATAATCTGCAGTGGTCAGATTGAAGAGTCAAATGAAGAATGTAGTCTGTAGACTCCGCATCGATTCCTTACTGATACAATTCAAGAGACAGAGATGCAGTCGGTCCAGAATGCACATAATACATTAACGAGTGGGGAGTATCATGAAATAATATTTTTCTTATTGCGGAGCGTTAGTGATACGTTATTTTTGTGTTATGTGGATTTAGTGCTAGATTCGTCATTTTTTTTTGAAATATGTACCAGATATATCGACGACGTCCAGATATACGATGATATACGATGATTTACATCCATGTGCACATGATTCATACGTATGCATAAAGATAAGACTGCCGTCACATAATAAAGCGTCTTTGTGTCATTTTGACAGCAGTTACAGAATAGCGTGAAATACAACATTATCACATGTAACAGCCGATGCATTTTCTCGAAATAACACGATTTTTCAGCCGAGGAACCTCCATCAACCAAAATGATAACTTCGACGTGGTGGAGTACTACATTGTGACGCATCGCACTTGCATAGGATAGAAGATTCATCGGCATTTTATTTGATAGAGCTGAGCTGGAGTATAGAAATGCTGCATTATGCACGGCTGTGGTGACATCTGATT
>JAYUJX010000446.1:0-4554 GCA_043764955.1 Polaromonas sp. | reverse complement strand
CAATTTTTTACCTCTATTTTAATAACAATATATAACCATATTATCTATGCAAGCCCTGTGGATGGTGTTAGCCTCATTTTTCTTTGCCACCATGGGCGTGGGGGTCAAAATCGCGTCTGAAAACTTCAACACCTTTGAGCTGGTTTGCTACCGTGGCTTCATCAGTATGCTGTTCATGTGGCTGATCATGCGGGCACGCGGCGTGACACTGGCGACCAAAGTGCCGATGATGCATGTTTGGCGGGCCACCATTGGCGTGCTGTCGCTGGGTACTTGGTTTTACGCCATCGCCCACCTGCCCCTGGCCACCGCCATGACGCTGAATTACATGAGCGGCGTGTGGATTGCGGCCTTCATCGTCGGCGGGGCGATGTTTTACAGCTCAGCGAAAGACGCGAAATCACAGGGTCCGCTCTTGTTCACCGTGCTGTGCGGCTTTGCCGGCGTGGTGATGACGCTGCGCCCCACGATGGACCAAAACCAGCTGTTTGCCGGTGTGATTGGCCTGCTCTCAGGCATGGGCGCGGCGCTGGCTTACATGCAAGTCACCGTTTTAGGACGTATTGGCGAGCCGGAGGAACGCACCGTGTTTTACTTCGCGCTGGGCTCGGCCATCGCAGGCGGCACTGGCTTGCTGTTTACCGGTTTTTCACCTGCGTCTAGCTGGAGCAGTGTGGGCGCTTGGTGGCTCGTTCCCATTGGTATCTTGGCCTCGCTCGGCCAGTGGAGCATGACCCGTGCTTACAGCAAGGGCAGCACGCTGGTAGTGGCGAATATGCAGTATTCGGGCATCGTTTTCGCGGCTATTTACAGCTTGGTGCTTTTTGGTGACAATATCAGTCCATTAGGCTGGTCGGGTATAGCGGTCATCTTGGTCAGCGGCATGGCTGCTACCGTTTTACGTTCACGCGCTTTGCCGAACACGCCGGCTGAGGAGCATTAATCTTTATGTTCAACACCCTCATCTCTGCAGAACTGCTCCACCACTTCCTCAACAGCAGCGAGCCGCGCACGCAAATGGGCAGACCCATCATGGTGTTTGACTGCACGTTTGACCTGATGAAGCCCGAGCTTGGCCAGCAGCAGTTCGACGAAGCCCACATCCCCGGTGCGATTTACGTCAATTTAGATCAACATTTAAGCGCTAAAAACGACGCTTCGGCGGCATCAGGCGGCCGTCACCCTTTACCATCCCGCGAAAGCTTCGCCAGATGGCTTTCCAGCATCGGCTTTACCAACGCCCACCAAGCGGTTGTTTATGACCGCAACGGCGCGAACTACTGCGGCCGCCTGTGGTGGATGCTGAAATGGATAGGCCACGAAGCTGCAGCCGTGCTGGACGGTGGCTTGCAAGCGTGGCAAGCGGCGGGCGGCGGGCTTGCCAACTCCGTGGCAGTAAAAAAATCTAAAAAAACTGCTTTTTCACGCTTTAATTATGCTCTAGCAGTCGAATTATCTGCCTTAGTAGCTATTAATACTGTAGTAGATAATCTGCAAAAACCATCCCAAACGATCATCGACGCGCGTGGCGCACCTCGCTTTCGCGGCGAGGTCGAGCCGCTAGACCCCGTGGCTGGGCACATTCCAGGCGCGCTGAATCGGCCCTTTGGTGACAACCTGGGCGCAGACGGCAAGTTCAAACCCGCTGATGTGCTCAAAACCGAATTCACCCAACTGCTCAACGGCCGCGATCCCATCACCGTCGTTCACCAATGCGGCAGTGGCGTGAGCGCCGTGCCCAATCTGCTGGCGATGCAGATTGCGGGTTTTGGCACAACCAGCTTGTTTGCCGGCAGTTGGAGCGAATGGTGCAGCGACCCTAGCCGACCTGTGGCCAAGGGTTAAGTTCAGGGTTAAACTCAGGGTTAAACCTCATTAGTCACTGAGGTGACTAAGCTCCCGCGTGGCTTGATTCATCGTAAGATGCATTATTTCTAGGAGACAACAACCATGACCATTTCTCGTAGGATCGTTCTGCAATCTGCCACCGCCTCAGTGGCTGTATTGGCCGCCCCTGGCATCATTTCCAGCAGCTGGGCGCAAGACAAATTCCCCAGCAAACCCATCACCCTTATCGCCCCCTGGCCTGCCGGTGGCAGCAGCGACGCGGTGATGCGTGCTTTTGCCGAAAGCGCTGGACGCGCGCTGGGTGGCACGGTGATTATTGAAAACAAACCCGGCGTGGGCGGCACTTTGGGCGCTACCGCCATGGTGAACGCCAAACCCGACGGCTACACCTTGACGCAGCTCCCGCTAGGCATTTACCGCCTGCCGCACATGCAAAAAATGGCGTTTGACCCCGTCAAAGACATCACCCACATCGTCTGCCTCACCGGCTACACCTTTGGTCTGGCTGCCACGGCAGATGCACCCTACAAAACCCTGAAAGAGATGGTCGCCTACGCCAAAGCCAACCCCGGCAAGGTCAGCTACGGCCACACCGGCACGGGCACGACGCCGCATTTGGCGATTGAAGAATTTGCCGGCAAAGCGGGTATTGATATCGTCGATATTCCCTTCAAAGGCTCGGCTGAGATCATGCAAGCAATTTTGGGCGGCCACATCTCGCTGATGAGCGGCACCACAGAATTTGCCCCGCACGTCAAAAGCGGCAAACTGCGCCTGCTGGCCACGTTGGGGCGCGAGCGCAACAAAGCCTTCCCCGATGTGCCCACGGTCAAAGAGAGCGGCTGGGACACGATCACCGAATCGCCATTTGGCATTGGTGGCCCGAAAAACATGGACCCTGCCATCGTAAAAATCTTGCACGATGCCTTCAAAAAGACGCTGGAAGATCCCAAAGTGCTGGAAACCCTGGACAAGTTCTACCAACCCACCATCTACATGAACACCTCCGACTACACCGCCTACGCCGTGCGCACCTTTGCGGCGGAGAAGAAGACGATTGAACGGCTGGGGATGGCGTCGAAGTAGCACCAAACCCGTTCGCCCTGAGCCTGTCGAAGGGTTTCGACAAGCTCAACCCGAACGGAGTATGTGTTTTCTCCGAATTAAGAGTTAAACCCCGTCATAAGCCGCCTGCAGCTTCGCGCAGTCCAGCTTCACCATCTGCATCATCGCCTGCATCACGCGGGCGACCTTGGTTTTGTCGGGGTCGTGCATCAGCTGCACCATCAGCTTGGGGACGATCTGCCAGGACACGCCAAACTTGTCCGTCAGCCAAGAGCACTGGCTCTCTTGCCCGCCTGCCACCAGCTTGTCCCAAAAATAATCCACCTCGGCCTGGTCTTCGCAGCTTACCGACAGCGAAAACGCCGGCGTGAGCTTCTGATACGGGCCGCCGTTCAAAATCATGATCTCCTGCCCGTCCAGCTCAAACGTCGCGACCAGCAGATCGCCCTCAGGCAAGTGCATGTTCTTGCCGTAGTGCGCGATGGTCAGTTTTTTGGAATTCTTGAAAATGCCCGTGTAAAAGTCAATCGCCTCTTCAGCGCGGCCGTTGAACCACAGGCAGGGGGTAATTTTGGACATGGTGATTCTCCTTTTAAAATCGGTTTACAGCCCCGCCAGCGGCACAGGTTTGAACAACATGCCCTCTTGCTTGAAATACAGCCAAGTCATCCCCGCCACGTAAATCGCCAGCCCCAGCAGCAAGCTGGCGGTGATGACGAAGTACAGGCCGATGCATCCCTGACGGCGCTTTGGGCTAGCTGGTGTGTGTGAAGAAGTTTGGGTGGGCATAAGGCGGATTTTAGGATGGAACTCGAAAAATGTCAGTTATTGTCGATTAAGCTATGCCTCATGCCTTTATCATGGAACGAAATCAAATCCCGCGCCCTCGCCTTCAGCCGCACTTGGGCAGATGCCGCCAATGAAGACTCGCAAGGCAAACCCTTTTGGATTGATTTTTTCGAGATTTTCGGCATCACCGACAAACGCGTTGGCACGTTTGAGCACGCGGTCAAAAAGCTGTTGGGTGATAAGGCCAAAGTAGACGGTTTTGTCGATCTTTTCTGGCCTGGCATGTTGCTGGTGGAGCAAAAGTCGCGCGGTAAAAACCTCGATGCCGCCTTAATCCAAGCTTTGAGCTACTTCCCCGGCATTGCCGAGCGGGATTTGCCGCAGATCATCATCGTCTGCGACTTTGCGCGCTTTCGGGTGCACCGGCTGGCTACGGGCGAGAACTTCGAGTTCAAGCTCGCCGACCTGCACAAAAACATCAAGCTCTTTGGCTTCATCGCCGGCTACAAAGCGCAGGTCATCCAGCCGCAAAACCCCGTCAACATCAAAGCCGCCGAGCGCATGGGCAAGCTGCACGACGCGCTCAAAGCCAGTGGCTACGCCGACCACCCGCTGGAAGTGCTGCTGGTGCGGCTGCTGTTTTGCCTGTTTGCGGACGACACCGGCATTTTCCAGCCCGCAGCCGCTTTTCGTACCTATATTGAAGAGCGCACCGCCGTGGACGGCTCGGACTTGGGCAGCCGCCTTGCCCAGTTGTTTCAAACGCTGAACACAGACCCCGCCAAGCGCAGCAAGGTGCTGGACGAGCAAGTAGCCGCCTTCCCCTACGTCAACGGCAAGCTGTTTGACGAG
>JAYUJX010000445.1:0-1257 GCA_043764955.1 Polaromonas sp. | reverse complement strand
TTCGCTCAAAGGCTGCGCCACACCTTTGCCACCTGCTGCCAAGTTACCACGCACCTCGCCACCCTGCGGAATGCGAGCCAGGCTGAATGGCACCGGTTTGCCGCCGATGACCAAAATGCGCTTATCACCTTCAGAAATAGCAGGCAGAAACTTCTGCACCATCACCGTCTCAGCACCGTCTTTGTTCAGCGTTTCGATGATGCCGCCCAAATTCAAACCATCGGCTTTGACACGGAAGATGCCCATTCCGCCCATGCCGTCCAGCGGTTTCAAGATGATGTCTTGGTGCTCTGCGTGGAAGCGTTTGATGTCACCAGCATCGCGCGTCACCAACGTGGGGCCAATGAACTGAGGGAATTCCATGATCGCCAGTTTTTCAGGGTGGTCGCGCAAAGCACGGGGTTTGTTGAATACTTTGGCACCTTCGCGCTCAGCTAGCTCCAGCAAGTGGGTGGCGTAGAAAAACTCCGAATCAAACGGCGGGTCTTTACGCATGACTACCGCTCCAAAGTCTGTCAAGGCTTGCGGGCGCTCGTCTGGGTGCTGCTGCTTGGCGGTGTACCAAACGTCTTTGTCACCGGTCAAAGTGATGTCACGAACAAACGCGGTAACCACCCCGCCGCGCTGCCACATGATGTCTTTGGGCTCACACACGCTGAGGGTGTGACCGCGTTTCTGTGCCTCGCGCATCATGGCGAAGGTGGTGTCTTTGTAGATTTTGAAAGTGTCTAGCGGGTCGGCAATGAATAGGATGTGCATTTGTTACGCTTGTTTTATGATTTCTTGACGGTTTTACGATTTACTTTTACCGTACTGTTGCACAAAAAATGCTATCGTGCCAGCCACCACGCCCCAAAAGGCTGAGCCAACACCGGCTAACACCACGCCGGACAGCGTCACCAAGAAAGTAATGATAGCGGCTTCGCGGTGTGATTCGTCTTGCACCGCGACAGCCAAACCGCTGCCAATCGTGCCCAAAAGTGCCAATCCAGCGATGGCAGCGATCAATTCTTTGGGAAACGACATCAAAACACCGATAAAAGCCCCGCCCAGCAGCCCAATAACGATATAAATCGCCCCGCATGATACCGCTGCGGTGTAGCGTTTGGCTGGGTCAGGGTGTGCCTCTCGCCCCATACAAATGGCAGCGGTGATGGCGCTGAGGTTCAAAGCAAACGCCCCAAAAGGGGCTAAAACAAGCGTTGCTAGTCCCGTCATGGTGATGATTTTCGACAACGGCATCTCGTAGCCCGCCGC
>JAYUJX010000444.1:0-1258 GCA_043764955.1 Polaromonas sp. | reverse complement strand
ATGCGCTCTTTGATCGCTTCCGGTATGCCAGGACCGTTGTCTATGACATGCAATTCCAGTGCCAATTTATAGCGCTGCTTACCAAATGTAACTTGCCTAGCGATGCGGGTTTGCAAAACAATTTCGGCGCTTGCCGTTTGAATCTGGCTTTCTAATGCGTAACTCGCGTTGTGCACAATGTTGAGCAGGGCTTGAATCAGCTGTTCGCGGTCACCTCTGAACTCTGGAATCGAGATGTCGTACTGGCGTTTGATGCTCAAACCGGCGGGGAACTCGGCCAAGACCAAGGAGCGCACACGCTCGCAGACTTCGTGGATGTTCACATCACCCACCACATGCGGCTTTCGGTGCGGTGCGAGCAGCCTGTCCACCAAGGACTGCAATCTATCCGCTTCATGGATGATAACTTGCGTGTATTCATGCAAGCTTTTGTCGGCAATTTCCATTTCCAAAAGCTGCGCTGCGCCACGAATACCGCCCAAGGGGTTTTTAATCTCATGCGCGAGGTTGCGGATCAGCTCTTTGTTGGCCTGCGCCTGCTCTTGCGAGCGCTCTTCGCGGTCTTGCTTGGTTTGCTGCTCGATGGGGAGCAATTCCACCAAAATATCACCCGCTGTTTCGGTGGGTGTCACGATCACGTGCACCGGCATGGGTTCTTGACCCAAACGTTTGAGCTTGGCGTCGTAACGCAGGGTTGCGAACTGGTTGTCAATGGCACCTGCGAGTGCGGCTTCCATCAACTCTGGTTCGGTGAAGCAATGCGAGATGTGCGCGCCTTGAATCATGCGGCGCGACGTGCCTAGAGCATCTTCAAATGCGGCATTCGCAAAAAGCACGATGCCGGAGCGTTGAACCACCGCAACCGAGGTGGCCAGTAAATCGAGCGACTTCAAAGCGACTTCAATTGACGCGAGCAGTGGAACCTTGGTTGCGTCCCAACTCGCGCTTGATACCGGCAATATCGCTGTCGTTTCGCGCAATGTTGGCTTTCAACTCGGCAATTCGGTCAACATAACGCTGCGGATTTTTAATGTCAAGTGCGTTTCTGTCTGGCTCGCCATTGTTGTATTCTTTAAGTAGTTCAGCTTGTTTGGCTTCCGCTTTTTTCAACTCAGACTCTAAAATACCACGCGAATCAGAATCACGTGTTTTTTGCTCGGCGCTGTCGTTGCGTTGGCCGCTGCTACTTGTGGCGCTTGCTTTTGGCGTTACAGAAGCGACCCGCACAGGTTCGACACCACCGACTCGTGTACCTTGC
>JAYUJX010000443.1:0-4557 GCA_043764955.1 Polaromonas sp. | reverse complement strand
GGTTTGACCGGTGAAGCGGTGCATTTTGAACACGTCATCTACGAAGGTTTCGCCCCGCACCAAGTCGCCGTCATGGTCGAATGCTTGACTGACAACGTCAAACGCACCGCCCCTGAAATGCGCGTGCTGTTCCGCAAAGGGCAGCTCGGTACATCCGGCTCAGTCTCTTGGGATTTTGACCACTTGGGTATCATTGAAGCTGAGTCAGCCAACAAAGACGCAGACGCCGAAACCGCCGCCATTGAAGCCGGCGCACAAGATTTTGAGGCCGGCGATGCAGACGAAGATGGCAAAATCACTACCACACTGTTCTACTCCGACGCTGCCGACCTAGACCTCGTCAGCCGCGCCCTGCCAACCCACGGCTTCACCGTTTTGTCCGCCAAACTGGGCTACAAAGCTAAGAATCCCGTAGATCCGTCAACCCTCAGCGCTGAGCAGCTGGAAGAAGTAGAAGCCTTTTTGAGCGCGATTGACGGGAATGACGATGTGCAGAATGTGTATGTGGGGTTGGCTGGCTAGGCAGCTTTACAGTTGAAGCCATTTTTCACCAGCGCTAGCGTTTAGGTTTCTCTAACGTCGGCGTTGAATCTCTCAATATGTCGCGCATCAATGCGCGCACTTTGTCCAGCAGTGGTGGTTCGGTGCGCGAGGCAATAGTTACCAAGCCAAAACGTGCTTTGGAATTCAAGGGCGGGGACATGGGTAGCTCCACCAAATCCGGGGCCGAGGCTCGGATGGCCAGCAACACGGCATCGCTCTTGTGCGCAACATTCAGCAAGCTGGAAATTTCTTCAGAACGCAGGTTCACTAGGCTGTCGGGATGTGCTTGCGGGCCAAATCGTTCCATCAAAATTCGCGCCACTTCGTCGCTCAAAGGGGTGGATGCGACAGGATAGTCGCGCAGCATCGCAAAGGGCACGCTGCTTTTTTGGGCCAGCGGATGGCCTGGGCGACACATGAAAGCGCCGGCCATCTCGTGTATGGCATCAATCTTCAAATCAGCCGAGGGCTGGAGCGAGCGAATGTCCAAGATCAACGCATCCAAAAAACGTTCTCGCAAGGCTTGGACCAACAGCACCGTACTGCCGCGAGAAATATCAATGTGGGCTTTAGGATATTTGGTCGCCATGAGCATCAGCATGGGTGTCATCAGCATGGCGCCCGGCCCAGAACCCATGCCGATGCGAAATTGGCCGATGTCACCTTTTTGCAGCTGTACGCTGGTTTGGCGCAACTCATTGGCTTCGTCCACCAGCACGCGCGCGCGCTGGACGATGTGCGAGCCAAAAGCGGTGAGTTCGTTTTTCCGCCCAATGCGATCGAACAAGGGCTGTCTCAATTCGTCTTCCAGCGCTTTGATGCTGCGGCTCAAGGCTGGTTGCGTGAGGTGCAGTTTGATGGCCGATTGGCTGAACGAGCCGTTGGCGGCTAATTCAATCAAATGTTTAAGTTGAACCAAGGTCATGGAAGTTCCATCTATTCATAAAAATCATGCTAAAGCTGATAAGAATGCATTGGACATTATAAACACGGCATTCATAGAATGCAGCACCATAACCACTTTGGAGAGAGACATGTTGAAAAAACTGAACCTTTGGGCTGCTTTTTTAAGCGCATTGTTCTTGGCTGGCGCAGCTTGCGCACAGACCTACCCGAGCAAACCTGTGACTTTGATGGTGCCTTATCCCGCCGGCGGTTTGTCTGACGTGATTGCACGTCGCGTCAACGCGCCATTGGGCAAGGCATTAGGTCAGCCCGTGATTGTTGAAAATTTAGGCGGAGCCAGTGGTGGCATTGGCGCTCAAAAAGTGTTGAGCGCACCGTCTGACGGTTATATGTTGTTTCAAGGCTCACCGAACGAGTTGATTTTTGCCCCTATGGCATTGTCATCAGTTAAATACAAATCAGAAGATTTCCGTCAAATTCATCGCATCGCCATGGCACCAATGGCCATCCTCGCGCGCGCAGATTTGCCAGTCAACAATGCGGATGAGTTGGTTGCTTATGCCGCTAAAGTCGCCAAAGAAGGCAAGTCTTTGTCGTACGGCAGCGTCGGTATCGGCTCCTTCTATCACCTGCTTGGTGAACAATTGAGCAAACAAACAGGCACATCTATGTTGCATGTGCCTTACAAAGGCATTGCAGATGTGGTCAAGGACTTGATCGGCAACCAGGTCGATATTTTCATGACACCTTATGGCCCGGCACAAGTTGAGTTGGCTAAATCAGGCAAAATCAAGTTCATCGCCGCCTTGTCACCAAGCCGCGGCCCCTTGATGCCGCAATTGGCCAGCACCACGGAAAGCAAAGCTTTGAAGACTTTCACCGCGGAAATTGGCACAGGTTATTTCGTGAAACGCGACACCCCAGAGCCGATTGTTCAAGCCTTGCATAAAGCCATTCAATCCGTGATTGGTGATGCTGAGTTCAGAAGCAGCATGGTTGTCATGGGTCAAGAGACATCGCCTCTGCAATCCTTAGAAGTCGCCAACAAAGCCTTTGTAGACGAAACCGCGCAATACCGTGCAATCGGCAAGGCGATCAACTTGCAACCGCAATAACATGACCTACCTGCGTGATGCTCTCATTGAACGTGTGGGTGAGTTCATCCAGCTAAGGCGCGACATTCATCGCCACCCCGAGTTGGCGTTTGAAGAGCACCGAACCTCCGACCTGGTGGCCGCCAAGCTGGAGAGCTGGGGCTATGCGGTACATCGCGGTTTGGGGGGTACAGGCGTGGTGGGGACTTTGAAGCGCGGAAATAGCAACAACAATAGCCTTCGCAGCCTCGGCATTCGTGCTGATATGGACGCTTTGCCGATTCAAGAGGCCACAGGACTTGAGTGGGCTAGTAGCAAGCCGGGCCTCATGCACGCCTGCGGCCACGATGGGCACACCGCCATGCTATTAGCTGCAGCCAAAGCCATCGCACTAGATGACTCGCAGGATGCTGCGTTTGAAGGCACGCTGAACTTGATTTTTCAACCCGCCGAAGAGGGCGGTGGTGGCGCTGTGCGCATGATGGAAGATGGTTTGTTTGAGCACTATCCTTGTGACGCCGTGTTTGCCATGCACAACATGCCAGGCACGCCCGTGGGCCACTTTGTGTTTCGCGATGGTGCGGCCATGGCGTCGAGTGATTACGCCACGATTCGTGTTCACGGTACTGGCGGCCACGGTGCCATGCCGCACCGTGCGGCTGACCCTTTGGTAGCCGCCGCGTCTATGGTCATGGCCTTACAAACCATCGTCTCGCGCAACGTCGACCCTTTGCACACCGCTGTGGTCACCGTAGGCGCTTTGCACGCTGGCCAGGCCAACAACGTCATTCCAGCGCTTGCAACAATGGAACTCAGCATGCGTACGCTTGACCCAGAGGTTCGCCTCCTGTTGGAGCAACGTATCAAAGCTTTGGTATTTGCACAGGCCGAGAGCTTTGGCGTGAGGGCGGAAATTGACTGGAGAAAAGGCTATTGCGTACTCGTGAATTCAGTCAGGGAAACCGACTTTGCGCGACAGGTTGCGCTCAAATTGGTGGGGCCTGATCGAGTCACCTTGCATGGCCCCGCGTTAACCGCCAGTGAAGACTTTGCCTTCATGCTTGAAAAGATGCCCGGTAGCTATCTGTTTATAGGCAATGGCGATGGTGACTCGGCAGGCGCGTGTATGGTGCACAACCCGGGCTATGACTTCAACGATGACAACATCGCCAGGGGCGCTGCGTATTGGAAGGCGCTTGTGCAGGAGTTCTTTGCCGCA
The DNA here is from genome assembly GCA_043764955.1 of Polaromonas sp. Classification (GTDB taxonomy): domain Bacteria; phylum Pseudomonadota; class Gammaproteobacteria; order Burkholderiales; family Burkholderiaceae_C; genus Aalborgiella. The sequence goes on along the minus strand of JAYUJX010000443.1, from coordinate 795 downwards.
TAAAATAATTTGGCATAAATATGTTACCCGCGCACGGCTTCATCGTCCTGTCCGCTAAATTGGGTCAGAAGCTAGAAGAATTGCAGCCTACTTTAGCGCGATTGACGAGAATGATGATGTGCCGAATGTTTATGTGGGGTTGGCTGGGTAATTACAAAATCGCATCACTATCAGGTAACAAGAAGCCGGATCACTACAACAGACCTGATTTCGTAGAGATTTAAATAAGGATGAAATTTAACCCACATCTTCATCATCTTCTGCCGTTAAGAGTAGATCTATTTGTGCCTTCAGTCGTTGTTTGTCGGCCATGAAAAATGGAGTCGGTATGGATAACCAGGCGCGACGACCTCCAGAGAGGCGTACAGGAATTCTGTCGTGCTCAGCTTCTTCAGTCGCTGGTGAGGGTGGCATGGCGATAGCGGGTCTACTAACCGGGGTTGCATCTTTTTGCCATGAGAGGGGACCGTTCGAAATGAGGGGTATCGTCAACTCGGCCTCAATAGCGTTCTCTATGCCAGCCGCATCTGATATTAAATCCTCTTCGGCTTTATCAAAGTAGCCTGAGAATTCGATAGATCTCCGAAAGACTGCCACGACACTTGCAGCCGTTGCTGGGAGAAAGCCGCGCTGAATCAGGTCGTACTTCAAGTTCGCGTCAGACGGCAATCCAAAGGCATATTTGTCGAGTAGTTCGGCAAATAACGCAGGTCTACGCAAGAAGCTAAAGAGGAAAGAGCGCTTCAGATCATCTGAGGGTGAGTATTTGAATGCTTCGACGTCCTTCGAGACCGC
>JAYUJX010000442.1:0-1259 GCA_043764955.1 Polaromonas sp. | reverse complement strand
GCCATGGGTTGCGAAACACGTACGTTTAACCCGCACGGTTTGCCACTGGCCGACGATGCGCCGGAGACCCACCCCAAAGTGCAAGAACTGCGCACATTGGCCGCTTGGACCGAAGGCATGGTGTGGAGCTCCCCCGAGCGGCACGGTGCGATGACTGGCATCATGAAAACCCAGATCGACTGGATTCCGCTGTCCGACGGTGCGGTACGCCCGACCCAAGGCAAAACATTGGCCGTCATGCAGGTCTGCGGCGGTTCGCAGTCATTCAACGCCGTCAACCAGTTGCGCGTTTTAGGCCGCTGGATGCGCATGTTGACCATTCCCAACCAATCCTCTGTCGCCAAGGCGTTTTTGGAGTTTGACGAGGCGGGCCGTATGAAACCATCAGCCTACTACGACCGCGTGGTGGATGTGATGGAAGAGCTGGTCAAGTTCACCCTGCTCAGCCGCGACGTGTCGCCGTATTTGGTCGATCGCTACAGTGAACGCAAGGAAAGCGCGCAAGAATTGATGAAACGTGTGAATCAAAACGCTATTTAATTAATAGCAATTTAGTCAATAAATACGACGGCTATAGTCATTTTTAACCATATTATTGTACAGTTATAGCTGGTTCATTTCTCAAATCAAATGGATTCGGACTGGACTTTGACGCGCCGTTGGGGCATGCTTACCGCAGGAGGGTTCAATCCCATGAAGTCAGATGCTCATAGCCACCGTTCAGTGGAAATTGAACTCAAACTGGCGCTGCCAACATCACAGCCGGCCGGCTTGGCCAAACGATTGGCCCAAACGCCTGCTTTGGCGCGCCGCAAGGCGACGCACCAGCAATTGCACAATGTCTATTACGACACACCCGAGCAAATCTTGCGCCAACAGCGGGTTGCCTTGCGCATCCGGCGCATCGGTAGTGAGGCCAAGCCGCAGTGGTTGCAGACCCTGAAGATGGGTGGCAGCAGCGACTCGGCGCTGAGCCAGCGGGGCGAATGGGAAGCCCCCGTACCCAGCGCCGTGCTGGATGTGGCTACCCTTGAAACCACACCGTGGTCGGGTATCGATCCAGACGGCACCGTTTTTCAGGCATTGGCGCCGTGCTTTGTGACAAGCTTTGAACGCACCAGCTGGTTGGTACGCAGGCGCGGCGGCAGCGTGGTCGAGGTGGCGCTGGATATCGGCCAGATTGTGGCCGGCGACAAGCAGACCCCTATTTGCGAACTGGAATTTGAGCTGAAAGCGGGCGAGCCGGCTGCGCTGTTCGA
>JAYUJX010000441.1:0-1260 GCA_043764955.1 Polaromonas sp. | reverse complement strand
ATGTTTGCACTGCCCTGCAAAACATGCGCTGCTGCCAAGCCGGAAATGCCTGATCCTACGATGGCGATTTTTAAAGGTGTTTTCTGCATAGGTGTAAGCATGTTTGCATTATATGACTAATTGGTAAATTTATGACCAATTGGTAATTAATCTGCATGCTTATAACTCAATACGCGTGAAAATAGGCAAAGGATTCAATCAGTGAGAGCGTCAATGCCAGAGCGTCACCTTAAATGATGTCGACTTCGTGAACACCAAACGCTCCATGCGCTTTATCAGCAAAAAACCGCTCTAAAGTTACTTTCACAGTTCTGAAGGCTATCTCTTCCCACGGAATCTCTGCTTCCTCAAATAGCTTGGCTTCTTGGGTTTCATAGCCTGGGTCAAACTGGTCACTGGTCAGCTGGGCTCGGTAAAACAAATGCACTTGGCCAACTTTAGGCACACTGAGCACGCTGAAAAGCGATTGCATTTCGAACTTTGCGCCAGCTTCTTCAGTGGTTTCGCGGGCTGCGCCTTCAGAAGCGGTTTCGTCCAACTCCATAAAACCAGCGGGGAGCGTCCATTTGCCTTTGCGTGGTTCGATGTTGCGTTTGCACAGCAGTACTTTGTCGCCCCAAACTGGCACAGTACCGACGACGTTTAGCGGGTTTTCGTAATGCACGGTGTTGCAAGCGGGGCAAATAGCGCGATTTTTGGTGTCGCCATCGTCAGGCTGGCGGTAAACCACGGCTGTGCCGCAGTTCTTACAGTGTTTGATAGGCGTTCTATAAATCATCCTTGAAGTTTAAGGGGAAATTTAAGCGCCATGTTTATGTCACGATAAAGCCATAAAAAAGGCCCTAAGTTGTCAGTCAGAGCCTTCGTTTGTTCAAAGATTTTATAAACTGCAAATGCAGCTTAAACCTGATTTATTTCGTCGTTTTGGTGTGCTTTTCGATCAACGCTTTCGCGCCTTCAAGCAATTTCTTGCCATCAAAGCCCTTTTTGTTCATGTCTTCCACCCATTCGACTTCAATCGCACGAGATTTACGGCGGAAGTTTTGTGCTTCAGCCACATTGACTGTGAAAATCGTGTTGTTACGGTCGCTGGCAGATTTGCGGCCAGCAATGTCACCCGCTTGCTGCGTTCTGCCCAACCATGCCGATGTTGCCATGCCAGAGTTGTTGTCAATGATTTTTTTCAAATCAGCAGGCAAGCTGTTGTACTTGGTTTTGTTCATGGCCATCACGAAAGTGGTGGTGTAGAGCGCCGGACCG
>JAYUJX010000440.1:0-1261 GCA_043764955.1 Polaromonas sp. | reverse complement strand
CAGTTCTCCAACAGCTACACATTGTCCATTTCAATTGCATTCATTCCACTCAATTCACCTCATCGTTTCCATTCCACAATCACAATCTTTCACTCGGTGAACTTAAAACCAATTCTGTTTCTACCGTTTTCCATTTCGGGATTACCGCCGAATCCCGACAATTGGTTTCCACTGCCCAACATCCAATGCTGGACCTCCACTCTGACAAATGGTCGCAGTGGCATCAAGCCCTGAAGCTCCTTTGCTTCACCAAATTTGGTGTCGCTGGGCAGCAAATCCTCTCCGACACCACTATCCCGCTCCAACCATTTCCAATCGAGCCAACAAAGGCCGACCTCGAGGCCGACCTCACAGGAGCTTCCACTCCAAGTCTCTTCACATATCAGCGCCGACAAGCCACCGACGCCGAAGCCGCTCAACCCAACTTCGATCCCGCAACCCTTCCCCTCAGCACTTTCGGCAATATCAATTTTAGGGATGACAAAAAGATCCTCTCGGCAGCACAGCGTCGGTTCTCCGACGAGGACACAGACTGCCTCGTCCATCTCTACCGACATATTTCCTTGGCCTCCCATACCGCAGTCAAAACCCACCCCAACTACCCTACCTACCAACTTCAAACCATCGGCTCTCGGAGCTACCCCTTCTATGTCATGGTCCGCGACATTCACTCCATCGGGAATGCCGCCACCAAACTCCATCGCACCCGCCTTTATGTCAATGTCTCACAATCCGACTTGCCACATGAATCCTACATTGAACTAATAACCACTATGACTGAAACATTCAAGCTCGACTTCGAGTCCGCGGTTCACCCGGGCTTTGTATCTATACCTGAATTAACTAGCTTCCTTTACCTTGCAGGACTCAACCGCAACGAGTTCCGCCGCGCCCTTGATGAGCTCCTCCACAACCATCCAACCGGACGGTTCCCAGATCCCACAGCTCTTATGTCCCAACTGCAGAGCTGGAAGATCGCAAACTCACTCTCCTTCGCACGCGACGACGTCTCCTCCCAAGGCTCCGCACTCATCGCCTCCAAAGCCTCAGCGACTTCCCCCCGTCCACGTCTTGCAAACGGTAAGAAAGACTCTACCCCTAAACCTCACCTTCACCCTACCCACTGCACATGGTGCCTTTCCGCCGACAAAGTCCAACGCTTCGGCCACCTGTCCGCCTACTGTTCAAAGAACCCCAACCGACTTCCCCACCCTCCGCCGCCACCATCTACCTCCCCCACACCGTCCAATACCTCTCAACG
>JAYUJX010000439.1:0-4581 GCA_043764955.1 Polaromonas sp. | reverse complement strand
CGTATTACAAGTTGAGTTGCAAAACCTGTTGTTAGCGCTCCCTAACTTACCGCATGAGTCAGTACCTGCTGGGCACGATGAATCTGGCAATGTAGAGGTCAAAAAATGGTCACTAGCCGGCGTAAATACTGCCTCAACAGCTCTTAATTTTGTAGCAAAAGATCACGTCGATATCGGTGAGAAACTTGGGCTGGATTTTGACGCAGGCACCAAAATCGCCGGTTCGCGCTTCGCCGTCATGCGTGGCCCGCTGGCGCGTTTACACCGCGCTTTGGCGCAGTTCATGCTCGATGTGCAAACCACTGAACACGGCTACACCGAGTGCTATGTGCCCTACATCGTCAACGCCGATTCGCTCTATGGCACAGGTCAACTTCCTAAATTTGAGGGCGATTTGTTTGCTGCCAAAAAGGGCGGTCAAGACGGTGAAGCTGTGCCTGACAACGCAGCGCTGTACCTGATTCCAACCTCCGAAGTGCCTTTGACCAACTTGGTGCGCGACCAGATTATTCAAGAATCCGAGTTGCCGATCAAATTCACCGCTCACACGCCGTGCTTCCGCTCAGAAGCCGGCAGCTATGGCCGCGACACCCGGGGCATGATCCGCCAGCACCAGTTTGACAAGGTCGAAATGGTGCAAATCGTCCACCCTGAGCGCAGCTACGAGGCGCTGGATGAGATGGTGAAACACGCGGAGGCGATTTTGCAAAAGTTAGGCCTCGCTTACCGTGTGGTCAGCTTGTGTACGGGTGATATGGGTTTTGGCGCAGCGAAAACCTACGACCTGGAAGTGTGGTTGCCGTCGCAAAACACCTACCGCGAGATCAGCTCGGTCTCCAACTGCGAGGCCTTTCAAGCCCGCCGCCTGCAGGCTCGTTTCAAAAACGCACAGGGCAAAATGGAATTTGTCCATACGCTGAACGGCTCGGGGCTGGCGGTTGGCCGTACATTGGTGGCGGTGTTGGAAAACTACCAAAATGAAGACGGTTCGGTGACGATTCCTGAGGTGTTGCGTCCTTACATGGGCGGCTTGGAAAAGTTGACGCCAGCTTAAACATGGCTGCTATGCAACGCGCTCCAAAACCTGAAATTGATCCTGCAAAAGCAGACAAAGAGGGCAAACTTCGCACCCGCCCGCCCAGAACCACAGTCGCTGACCGCCAAGGCCTGCCACGCGGCAGTGTTCGTGCGCCAGTGAAAACAGCCGCAAAAGAAGTTCAAGAAAGCCGCCCTGATCGTACAAAGCCAGCCAATATCGCCGAGCAAAAAGTAGGCGATCGACTAGCCAAGCGCCTCGCAGCCCAAGCCAACTGCTCACGCAGCCAAGCCGAGCAATACATCGAAGGCGGCTGGGTGCGGGTCGATGGCCACGTTATCGAATCCGTGGGTGCCCGCGTGTTGGTGCATCAAAAAATTGAATTGGATACCAACGCCAGCTTGGAAGCGCTTGAAGAAGTCACGATTTTGATGCACAAACCCGTGGGCTTTGACTCTGGTGAAGGCGGCAACCCGGCCTTGCTGTTGCTCGACCCAGCCAAGCAGTCGATTGACCCTAACCTAGCCGGTGGCGCAGCGGCGTCGACACGGTTCTTACAACGCCATTTCACCAATTTGACACCGACCACGCCTTTGCCGTTTGAGGCCAGCGGCTTGATCGTTTTCACGCAAGATTTCCGCATCGCCAGAAAGTTGAACGACGATGCCGATCGCGTGGAGCAAGAGTGTTTGGTGCAAGTGGACTCAAAACGCGCATTGCAAGGCCCGTTGACAGAAGATGTCATCTACCAAGCGCTTGACCGTCTGTGCCACGGCCTCAGCTTCAACGGCATCCCGCTACCGCCTATCAAAGTCAGCATCGCCCAACAAACCGACACCGAGCTTTGGCTGCGCTTCGCCTTCAAAGGCATACGCCCCGGACAAATCCCGCAAATGGTAGAGCGCGTCGGCCTGCGCCTGCTCGCTATCAAACGCATCCGTATCGGGCGCATCCCCATGGGTGATTTGGCGGTGGGGGAGTGGCGGTATTTGCCGACGTATAAAAGGTTCTAAGCGAAATTTTTAAGCGATTTTAGGCCGTCAAAACACCATTAACGAGTCGCAACTGCCTATCACACCGCGCCGCCAGTGCCTCGTCGTGGGTGACGACGACAAACGCCGTGCCTTGGGTTTTGGCGAGGTTGATCATCAAATCAAACACGGCGTTGGCGGTGTTGCGGTCCAAATTCCCTGTCGGTTCATCCGCCAGCACACAAGCCGGTTGGGTGACCAGAGCGCGGGCGATGGCGACGCGTTGGCGCTCACCCCCGGATAGCTCGGCAGGGCGGTGATGGGTGCGGTCTTTCAAGCCTACTTCCGTTAATATTTTGATAGCAGCTTGGGCAGATAATTCGACGGCTAGACGCCTAATCCACAGCGGCATGGCGACGTTGTCCTGCGCGCTGAATTCAGCCAACAAATGGTGAAACTGGTAGACAAAACCCAAGTGCTGGTTGCGCAGGTTGCCGATCTCCGCTTCGTTCAAACTGGCAAGGTTGTGACCTTTCAGTTTGACCGATCCCGTCGTCGGTGAATCCAGCCCACCCAGCAGGTGCAAGAGCGTGCTTTTGCCCGAGCCAGACGCTCCTACAATCGCCAAAATCTCACCTGCATGGACGTGCAAATCCACGCCTTGCAGCACGGTCACGTCTAAAGGGCCTTCGACGAAGCGCTTGCCCAGGTTGGTGGCTGATAAAACGATTGCCGTTCGGGCTGAGCCTGTCGAAGCCTTCGTGAACCCTTCGACAAGCTCAGGGTGAACGGGATTGATGATGTTATTCATATCTAAGCGCCTCCGCCGGATTAATACGGCTGGCGCGCCAGCTTGGGTAAAGCGTGGCGGCAAAGGCCAGGATCAGGGATATGATGGCGATCGGCATGATGTCGGCCATTTGCGGCTCGCTGGGCATGCCGCTCAAGAGGTAAATGTCTTTCGGCAAAAAGCTGGCGTTGAACATGCGCTCAATAAAGGGCACGATCACGTCGATATTGAAGGCGATGCCCAAGCCCAGCAGCAGGCCGGAGAGCGTGCCAATCACCCCCACTGTCGCGCCCTGCACCACAAAAATGCCCATGATGCTTTTCGGGCTCGCGCCCAGCGTGCGCAAAATGGCGATGTCGGCGCGTTTGTCGGTCACTGTCATCACCAGCGTGGACACTAGGTTGAAGGCCGCCACCGCGACGATCAGCGTCAAAATAATGAACATCATGCGTTTTTCAACCTGCACGGCGGCAAACCAGGTCTTGTTTTGCCGCGTCCAGTCGCGCACGATCAGGTCGCCGGTCAAACTCAGGCTGAGCTGCTTCGCCACGTCGCGGGCCTGGTGCAGGTCTTTCAGTTTCAGGCGGATGCCGGTCGGCCCTTCCAGCCGGAACATCTTGGCGGCGTCATCCATGTGCATCATCGCCAGTGTGGCGTCGTACTCAAAATGGCCCGAGTCAAAGGTGCCGACCACGGTCAGCTGCTTCATACGCGGTACCACACCGGCAGGCGTCACCTGGCCGCTGGGGGCGATCAGCGTGACGCTGTCGCCTTTGCCTACGCCCAGTTGTCGCGCCAGCTCGTAGCCCAGCACCACGCCAAACTCGCCCGGCACCAGCGCCTTGATGGCGTCCAGGTTCTGGCTGCTGGCGGCTAAATCCGTCACCTGGCTTTCAGTCGCTGGGTCAATGCCGCGAATAATCGCACCTTTCATGTCCTCACCCCTGGCTAATAGTGCCTGAGTCGCTATGAAACTTGAAGCGCCAATCACTTGCGAATTCGCTTTAGATTCAGCCAACGTGCGCGCTGCATCGGGCAGCGCTGCGCCACCAGCGCTGAAAATCTCGATGTGCGAGACCACGCCCAGCATGCGATCGCGCACCTCTTTTTGAAAGCCGTTCATGACCGACAGCACAATGATCAGTGCCGCCACCCCGAGTGCGATGCCCAGCATGGACACCCCAGAGATAAACGAGATAAAGCCATTGCGCCGCGTGGCACGGCCCGCGCGGGTGTAGCGCCAGCCGAGTTTGAGTTCGTAGGGGATTTGCATAGATGGCAGGTATGGTAACAGTGAAGAGAGCGGGGGAGCTAAGAGCGACAATAGCGGCATGTCTGAAAATGCCACCCATCTGTTGATTCCCTTCGCCGCTGTAAGTTCAGAAGCTGCTACTCAGTATTTACAAGACTTGAAGCTACCGAATTTGCGTCAATTGCTAGATGTATTGACTTTGGTCGACAGCGATATTGGTACTGAAGAATCTTTTTCTCCCCCGCACGAGCGCGCTTTCGCGCGGGCGCAAGGCCTGCCTGTTGTCGATGGCAGCATCCCTTGGGCAGCGCAAAAAGCGATGAGTTTTGGGCTGGAAAACGCGCAAATCTTGCCTTGGAGCTTCGTCACCCTGTGCCACAGCGTGGTCGGCATGGGCAGCATGACGATGGAAGACCCCGATCAATTGAACGTATCTGAGGCGGAATCGCGCCAATTGTTCGCCGATATGGCTCCGTATTTTTTGGAGGACGGTTTGACGTTGCACTACGTCGAACCCAAGCTGTGGCTATGC
>JAYUJX010000438.1:0-4591 GCA_043764955.1 Polaromonas sp. | reverse complement strand
TGAAATAAAAGAAATTGATGTATTTTGATAAAAAATTTAATCACTTTTTTGTCACACTATTGTCACAAACTTATTTTATGTTAGAGATGTCTAAAGCTAAATTTGGAGTAAGAAATGACCAAAGAACATGAACAATTGATACAAAGAATACGCGAAGATTTGAGCGATAGTTATGATGAAGAGCGCGAGCTTGAACACGATGATCACGACTCTGATGAGGTCACACATGCTCTATTAGCCACTGAAACCGACGAATACAGAGAAAGCCGTAGAATATATTTTCGTGAATTGTTCAGAATGCAAGCTGAGTTAGTGAAGCTGCAAGACTGGATTGTAAAAACTGAAAAGAAGGTAGTGATTCTTTTTGAGGGACGCGACGCCGCGGGCAAAGGCGGTGTTATCAAACGTATCACGCAAAGGCTAAATCCACGTGTTTGCCGGGTTGCTGCTTTACCAGCGCCTAGCGACCGGGAACGAACTCAGTGGTACTTTCAACGCTTTATTTCACATTTACCGGCAGCTGGAGAAATCGTTCTATTTGATCGGAGTTGGTATAACCGTGCCGGCGTTGAAAGAGTCATGGGGTTTTGCGATGATCAACAGTATGAAGAATTTTTCCGCACGGTTCCAGAATTCGAAAAGATGCTGACTCGCTCTGGCATTATTCTTATCAAATACTGGTTTTCAATTTCAGACGAAGAGCAAAGCATACGATTTTTGGGAAGAATTCATGACCCGCTAAAACAGTGGAAATTAAGCCCAATGGACTTGGAATCACGTCGTCGGTGGGAAGAATACACAAAGGCTAAAGAAATTATGCTTGAACGAACGCACATCCCTGAAGCCCCTTGGTGGGTTGTGGAAGCAGATGATAAAAAAAAAGCACGTCTCAATTGCATTCATCATCTTTTGTCACAAATTGACTATCAAGAAGTGGACCACCCTGCAGTCATATTGCCACCTAGAGAGAGGCATGACGACTATGTAAGGCGCCCGATACCTAATGAGTTAGTTGTACCGTCACTTTATTAGCACTCATCATGCTCTGCATCGGATTGCAGTGCATGAGAGTGCTATGCTTTACCTATTTTGAAAAATTAGTATGCAAAACGGAACACGGCTAGCCGCGGTAGATTTAGGGTCAAACAGCTTTCGCTTAGAAATTGGTAATTTAGACCATGGTCAAATTCATCGTTCAGAGTATTTGAAAGAAACAGTCAGACAAGGTAACGGGTTAGATGGCGAGAGAAATTTGACGCCTGAAGCTATGCAACGTGGCTGGGATTGCTTGGCTCGTTTTGGAGAACGACTCTCCAATTTCAAACCTACCGAAGTTCGAGCAGTTGCTACGCAAACGCTAAGAGAAGCTAGAAATCGGGATGTTTTTTTAGAACGTGGGCGTGCGATTTTAGGATTTCCAATTGAAGTCATATCTGGTCAAGAAGAAGCTAGACTTATCTATCAAGGAGTCGCGCACCTGCTTGCGCAATCCGATGAAAAGCGACTAGTAATAGACATTGGTGGTCGGTCAACAGAGCTTGTATTAGGGCATCAATTAATAGCTAACCAGATGGCCTCATACAGGGTTGGCAGTGTGGCTTGGTCTATAAAGCACTTCGCAAATGGGAAAATAGACGAAGCTTCATTTATCAAAGCTGAAATCGCGGCCAAAGCTGTATTTGACGAAGCACTGAATACCTATAAACCAGATGCATGGGATATCGCTTATGGCTCCTCTGGTACGATAGGAGCTGTCTCAGATATCTTAAAAGCAGCAGGTTGGCCCGAAACGAGCGTCACCCACGCTGGATTGCAATGGTTACGCGAAAAACTTATCAAGTCCCAGCATATTGATCGTATTAAACTAGTTGGACTCAAAGAAGACAGACGCGCAGTCATCGCAGGTGGTGTAAGCATTCTCTGTGCACTCTTTGATTTACTTAAAATTGAGGCTTTACATGCTGCTGAAGGTGCATTGCGGCATGGTGTTTTGTATGATTTACTAGACCGCGAAAGTGGGCAAATTGATGTACGCAACGCATCGGTGATGCGCTTGGCGAAAAATTTCAACATAGATACTTTGCAGGCAAAACGTGTCGCAAAAATAGCAACAACTTTTTTTACGCAAATTCAAAACAACTTGACGATTGAAGCTAACGAACTTGCCGATCACATGAAAGCACTCGAATGGGCGGCCCAATTGCATGAAATCGGATTTCAAATTTCTCACAGTGACTACCATAAACATGGCGCATATATCCTGGACAATGCGGATATTGCCGGGTTCGCTATGCCTGAATCACATCGACTAAGCATGCTTGTTTTGGGACACCGAGGAAAATTAAAGAAACTCGAAGTTGAACTCGAGAATATTAAATTTTCACAACAACTATTTAGCCTTCGTTTGGCGGTAATTTTGTGCCATGCAAGATCCGACGCAGAAATTAAAGATATCAAACTGATAATTTCAAAATCAGAAAAACAGCAGTTTCAATTGTCGTGCCCGACTGATTGGGAAAATCGGTTTCCACAATCAGCACATCTGCTAAGAGAGGAAGCTGTCGCTTGGAAGAAAGTAAATTGGAGTTTGAATTTGCGAGGATTTGATCATTGAATGCACGATGAGTTGCGTATTTAAAAATAATGGTATAAACTATATACACAGTTAATTTTAAAGGTATTCAATGACAACCTCAGCCAAGACACCCTCAAAAGCGCCAACTCAAATGCTGCCCAAAGCACCTTCTCATGCTGCAACAAAGTCAGTAGCTAAACCAGCGACCAAAACAGTAAGTAGATCAATCGTTACGGCCAGCAAAGCTGCTGTAGCTCCCAAAAAAATGATCGCAAATGCTGGAGTAACGAAAATCACCCCCGTATCTGTAGTCAAAGAATTGACTGAAAAACCGATCAAAGCTAAGAAAATTAAATTAGTTCGTGACAGTTTCACAATACCAAAGCCTGAATATCTCATTCTCGACAACTTGAAGCTTCGCGCTGCGGATTTAAAACATCCAGTCAAAAAAAGCGAACTGTTGCGTGCTGGAATCAAGGCCTTAGCAGCTATGACGGATGCACAGCTTTTGCTTGCCCTTAAAGCCGTTCCTATGCTTAAAACAGGGCGTCCAAGCAAATAAGCATCACAACATATCAACGCTTTGAACGGCAACCAGCACGGTTTGCCTTTGCCCATCTCGCTCGCGACTTCTTAGCCACCAAACAGAGCCTTTCCTGACGGCACAAGCGCTGTCTTTTAAACCCAATGATTGCGCAACGATTTGCCCGATCATGGGTTGATGGCCGACCAGTAAAACTGTGCCCTTAGCCATTGGCCACTGTATAGAAGACAAAATATCATCCGCTTTTGATTCGGGCAACAAATCTTTGTGTATTTTGTATTTGCGGTCTAACCTGCATATAGTATCTTCACAGCGTCTTGCAGGACTAGAAAAAATGCGTGTACTTTCTGGCAACTGTCGGTCTAACCATTCGGCCATGCGTATGGCCTGTTTATAGCCACGTGCCGTTAAGGCACGATCAAGATCATTGCATCCTTCTTGCCAGTCTACAGCTTCTGCATGTCGCCAGATAACAAGATCCATTGGTTTTAACCTTGAGCAGTAAGCTTGCCTAGATTGGCAGTTACCAAATGATTTTCGAAGATTTTTGCTGCATTTCTCCAGCTAAATTGAACTGCGCGTTGGCGTGCTTCACTTCTCGGAAGTGTTAAAGCTTGATTCGCCCCAGACAGCAAATTTGCGTCTAAAATGCCACCTCTAGATTCACCTTGAGCGTCACGCAACACCTCAAGCGGGCCATCTACCGGATAAGCCGCAACAGGCGTACCACAGGCCATAGCTTCTAAAAGAACGAGCCCAAAAGTTTCAGATTTACTTGGAAAAACAAACACGTCTGCTGCCGCGTAGACTTTAGCCAATTCTTCACGCGCAAGTAAGCCAAGCCATGTCACCTCGGGGTATCGTGTTTTCAAACTAAGCTCCAGCGGTCCTACGCCACAAACAATTTTTGTACCAGACATTTTTAACTTCAAAAACGATTCAATATTTTTTTCATAAGAAACGCGTCCTACAAACAAAGCCAATGGACGCGGCAAGCCTTCTAGCGGCATATATTCATACGGCTGCGCATGGAAGCAAAACAAGTCAGTGTCAACACCGTGCGTCCATTGGCGTAAATTTACGAACCCGCGTGCTTGCAGCATGCTTAAAACGCCTGAAGTCGGCACCATCACGCCTGAGGATGGTCTGTGAAAATACTGAAATAGTGCATATCCCCAACTTAACGGAATTTTTAGCGCCGCATTCAAAATTTCCGGAAATTTAGTATGAAACGCTGTTGTAAACGCTAATCCGTGCTTCGCACAATAACCTCGTGCAGCCCATCCTAACGGGCCTTCTGTCGCAATATGGATGGCATCCGCTTGGCTATTGTTTAGCAGCTGGATCATTTTTTTCTTCGGGCTGATAGCTAAATCAATACCAGCATAACCAGGGCAAGGCCGAGTGCGAAACAAACCAGGATGAATGACTTCAACTTCATGACCTAATTTTTGCATTTCTCGCACAAGCTC
>JAYUJX010000437.1:0-1270 GCA_043764955.1 Polaromonas sp. | reverse complement strand
ATAGCTTTGGCAATTTGCGAAACACGGTGGGGCGATTCTGCGGGTCGTCATGTGTCACGACTTCACCGGCAGGCTTGTGATAGGCAATCACGCGCGTTGGGGGTGCTTCTATACGGAAACGAATCGGTTTGCCATTGACTTTGACATGATCGCTGTACTGAATACGTTGACCAATATGTGCGGGCTCATTGTTGACAGAAATGCGCCCCTCCATGATGAGCTGCTCCATCTCCAAGCGCGAACCCATGCCAGCCTGCGCCAGTACTTTGTGCAGCTTAGGCTGCTCAGGCTGTGGTTGCAGCACCCTGCGCGCGGGAACGATGGATTCGTCTGCATCTTCGTCATCAAAACGGCCTGAAGTGATGTCGTCAAAATCAATGATGTCTGCGGACTTCGTCGCTGGCTTGCTTTTTGCGCTATTTTCACCATCCATGCTTTGCGGCTGGTCTGCGGCCATTTCAGCTGCTGCAATTTCAGTCGCTGCAATTTCACCAATGTCATTTGGCTGAAGCGGCTCTATTGGTTCAGTTGGCGTTTTTGTTATTTCCGGATTCATATTTAACTCTCTAAAATTACTGAGCAGCTTCGTCTTCGACCATATCGTTTATAGGTAACTCAGTCTGCGATTCATGGGAGGGTCTCGCCTCTTCCTTAGCGTCTTCAAAATGCTCAAGTTGCTCTAAAACTTGCTCTTGCAACGGGCCAAGCTCAGGCAATTGGTCAAGCGACTCAATGCCTAAATCATCTAAAAACTGCTTGGTCGTGGCAAACAGTGCAGGACGCCCCACACTCTCCCGATGCCCAATCACTTCAATCCAACCTCGGTCTTCTAGCTGTTTCAATATCAAACCATTGATCGTCACCCCGCGGATATCTTCCATATCACCACGCGTGGCTGGTTGCCTGTAGGCAATGATGGCCAAGGTCTCCAAAACAGCACGTGTGTATTTAGGCGGTTTTTCAGGTATGAGCCGGTCTAAATACTCTCGCATTTCAGGACGGCTTTGAAAGCGCCATCCTGTTGCGACATTAATTAACTCAACGCCTTTAAACGCCCAATCTTGTTGTAATTCCAATAAAATTGTTTTCAACGTATCCGCACCAATTTCTTCTCCAAACAGGACGCGCATATCACGCACTTGCAAAGGTTGTTGCGCACATATCAGGGCAGTTTCAAGGATACGCTTTGCTTCCGACGTATTCATAGTAGTTAGATTTCAAGAATAAAGCTGAAAAATACAGCAGTAGCACAGCAGAATTTGCCAATGCA
>JAYUJX010000436.1:0-1272 GCA_043764955.1 Polaromonas sp. | reverse complement strand
GCCACCGCTCCTGAAGACGATATTCCTTGGATGTGGCCAAGCACAGGGACACTGATTTCTGGCTATGACGAAGTGAAAAGCAAGGGCTTGAAAATTGCTGGCAAATTGGGCGACCCAGTTTACGCGTCTGCCGATGGTCGTGTGGTTTACGCGGGTTCTGGTTTGCGTGGCTATGGCAACTTGGTGATTTTGAAGCACAACGAAACCTATCTCACCGCTTATGCGCATAACCAAACCTTGTTGGTTAAAGAAGACCAAACCGTGCGTAAAGGTCAGCGCATTGCAGACATGGGCAGCAGCGATGCTGACAAAGTGATGCTGCACTTTGAAGTGCGCCGCAACGGCAAGCCTGTTGACCCAGCGAAGTATTTGCCAGGTCGTTAAAAGCATAAAACTAAGCGCGGTATCAAACTAAGCGCGGCATAAAACTCAGCCGCGCAAGAGTTTTTGTACCAAATCGGCAGTTGTTGAAGCCATGTATTTGCGCATCAATCGTGCGCGATAAATCTCAACCGTGCGTGGGCTGATGGCTAGCACTTTGCCAATTTCTTTACTGGTCATGCCATCCAGCAAGTAAGCGGCAACTTCTCGTTCGCGTGCAGTGAGTTCTGACTTCACTGGCCGTTCAGAGCTTAAATCTTCAAACGTCCAAATCCCCGTTTCATGCGGAGCCTCGCGGTTTAACGCGCGACCTGTTACATGGCACCAAAAGGTTTCGCCTTTGAAGCGGCCATCTACACGCTTCATGATGCGGTTATCCGCGTAGGTGCCATTGCGGTTCAAAATGGGGGTGATACGCTTGCCGGTGCGTTCAAACTCATCGGCGCTAGGGTACAAAAGTTGAAAAGATTGCCCCACCAAGCGCTCGCGTGCCGTACCAAACATCTCGCAAGCATGTTGATTACAGTCCACCATGGTACGGTTGCGCGAGAGTATCAACCCCACGGGCGCCATGTCAAAAGCAAGCCGATAATCAATATCCATGGGTTCTTTTCATGGTTAAAACTTAGGGTTTAATTGTACGGAAAACTACGTACTCGAATAAGTAGTATCGTATCTGTATTCATTTTCATAAGGAGAAAACACCCGTGAACAAGATTTACCCCAGCGCAGCCGCTGCGCTGCAAGGCGTCATCAAAGACAACCAATTACTAGCTGTAGGCGGCTTTGGACTGTGCGGTATCCCAGAAGCGTTGATTGATGCTGTGGTTGAAAGCGGCGCACAAAACCTCACAGCCATTTCTAACAATGCCGGTGTTGACGGTTTTGGCT
>JAYUJX010000435.1:0-1273 GCA_043764955.1 Polaromonas sp. | reverse complement strand
AAATCTTGCAAGCTGATGGTGTTCAGCATGAGGCGACCGCTGTGAGCTTGGCTGTTGATTACGCCGCTGATCCAGTTAACAAAGTAGCAGGTAAGTTGGAGTATCGAACCTCTGACATTCAAAACCAATGGTTATCGACTTTGGCCTATACACGGACATTGTCTGACAACTGGTCTGCTATCGCACGTGACGCTTATACCCGTTCAGAGGGTGTTGGCGTTGATATTTCTAAAGGCATTCAATTACAAAATCAGTTCCAAATGGGTTTGGCCTACAGGGATGTAGAGCGTGGTCGTTGGAATGGCTTGTTTCGTGTTGAAAATAGAGTTAATCGCTCATCACTCACAGCTGATCTGAAAGACGAAGACACTTGGATATTAAGTTTGCATGGCACTTACCGTCCCGCACGCGATTGGGTCTTGGCAGGACAATTTGCAGCTAAACGCGGCGCTCAAACTATATTAAATGATGGTACCTACAGCACTTACAGCGGTCAATTAATCAGTGCGCGTGCTATTTGGGATATTACAGAGCGATTCGATGCGAGTGTTTACGGTAGCTTAGGTCGCGATAATGGTCAGAAAGTATCCGGTTACGGCATCGAATTAGGTGCTAGAGTCATACAAAACTTGTGGTTCTCCCTTGGCTATACGAAAGGCAATTTTGCTGATGTAGACCAATTCAGCGCTAACACAAGCTGGAGTGGTTGGCATGCACGCTTGCGTTACAAGTTTGATGAAAACAGTTTGGGGTTGGCGACCAAACGTGACGAGGAGGTTAAACCTGTCGCGGCCATAGAAGCTGCATTGGCAAAACCGGCTACCGTAGTTGTTGAGCCAGTGATCGCGCCAGTTGCATTGACAGTGCCTGTAACGATTATTGCACCAAAATATGAAAAAATCACACTTGCTGCAGGTGCGCTTTTTGGGCATAACAAATCTGGTGTTGATCAAATTTTGCCTGAAGGTCGCACGCAGCTGAATGCGCTAGCTGCAAAACTCAAAGCGGTTAGCAATGTAGAGCGCGTCACTATCAGTGGTCATGCGGACATTACAAATGGTACAGGCGATGCAAAATACAACGATAAGTTGAGTTTAGAGCGAGCGATATCTGTGAAAACCTACTTATCTAGCCAGGGATTCGATGTGAAAACCGTTTCTGTCGCTGGTTTGGGTGGTCAGCAACCGGTTAAAACTGATTGTGCAATCCCAAAAGGTGCCGCTAGAACAGCTATCGGCGTTACGCAATCACGTGCTAGCTTGAAGGAAATGGA
>JAYUJX010000434.1:0-4623 GCA_043764955.1 Polaromonas sp. | reverse complement strand
CGGCAGCGAAAAAGCTTTTGCAGCGGGCGCTGATATTGGTGCAATGGCCGCCTACACGTTTTCTGATGTTTACAAAGGTGATTACATCACGCGCAACTGGGAACATATCCGTAGCGTACGTAAACCTGTTATAGCTGCAGTTAGCGGTTTTGCCTTAGGTGGCGGCTGTGAACTAGCCATGATGTGCGACTTCATCATAGCAGCCGACAATGCCAAGTTTGGTCAACCTGAAATCAAACTCGGTGTTATTCCAGGTGCCGGTGGCACGCAACGCCTGCCGCGTGCTATCGGCAAAGCAAAAGCAATGGACATGGCTTTAACAGGTCGCATGATGGACGCGGCAGAGGCTGAACGTGCAGGGTTAGTCAGCCGCGTCGTACCCCTAGAAAAATTAATGGATGAAGCCTTGGGCGCAGCTTTGATGATTTGCGAGTTCTCTCAAATCGCGTTAATGGCAGCCAAAGAGTCCGTCAACCGTGCATTTGAAGGTGGCTTGGCTGATGGCATCATGTTCGAGCGCCGCATGTTTCATGCTCTTTTTGCCACCAATGATCAAAAAGAAGGTATGGATGCATTTGTGAACAAGCGCAAAGCTAACTTCACACATTCATAATCCGCCGTGGAAACCGTTCGCGTCGCGACTTGGAATATACACAAAGGTGTTAACGGACTTGGGCCTAGACGCCGGTTAGAAATCCATAGCATTGGACTAGCCATTGACCAATTCGATGCAGATATCGTTTGCTTGCAAGAAGTGCGAAAGCACCATCGTGGCGAAGCGCAAAGGTTTGCACACTGGCCGTCACTTGAGCAAGCTGATTTTTTAGCGCCGTTGGGCTATACGGCTATTTACCAAACAAACGCCATCACCAAGCATGGCGAACATGGCAACGCGCTGCTAACGCGTTGGCCAGTCATCAAACATCAGCATGAGGACATGTCTGACCACAGGTTTGAACAGCGTGGTTTACTTCATGTCGAGGTCTTGATACACGACCTGCCAGTTCATGTCATTGTTGTTCATTTGGGTCTGATCAAATCCAGCCGACGCCGGCAAGTTGCGCAGCTTTGCACATTCATTCAGCGTGAAATTCCCAAAGATGCGCCCTTATTGGTGGCTGGCGATTTTAATGATTGGGGCTCTGCCAGTGAAACGGTTCTAAAAGCTGAGCAGTTATACGCCTTCAAAACAAACCCAATCACCGCGAAAAAACTGCGCACTTACCCTGCACGACTACCGCTGGTGCAATTTGATTACGTGTTTGCCAGGCACCTTAGCGCCACAAATGCGACCGTTCCGAGCGGCATGCATTGGGCTCGTATGTCTGATCATTTGCCCTTGATCGCTGATTTTGTGATTGAAAATTGATATTTTAGACATGCAAAATACAGCCCGAAACTTTGAAAATTCTGGCGAATTACAGTTGCTTGAAGGCAGTATTGCTTTTTTCCCTTCTTTGATAGCAGCCATCGACAACGCACAAAAAAGCGTTCAGATGGAAACTTATATCTTTGATTTAACAGCAAGCGGTGCAGACGTGGCACTGGCTTTAGAGCGCGCGGCACAACGTGGCGTGCTGGTTCGGATGATGTTTGATGGGTTTGGAACACCCGCTTTGCCAACCGAATGGAACGATCGATTCAAAGCCGCTGGTGTGCAAGTACTGTTCTATGAACCCATCGTTACTTTGGGTATTTTCTTACCCAGTCAATGGCGTCGTTTGCATCGCAAATTATGCGTGATTGACAGTGATATTGCATTTTGTGGCGGCATCAATGTGCTGGATGATTGGCATGACCCCAGTTTTGGCGCTTTAACCGCGCCGCGTTTTGACTTTTGCGTCCGTGTAACCGGAACACTTGCAAAAGATATTCAAGTAGCCACAAACTTGCTATGGGAACGCTTGTCTATCGGGAAACCTTTGAATGTAAAACGTGTCAAGAGTGCTATCGAAACGCTTCCGCACGTTTTAAAACACCACCACTGGCAGGCTAATTCACATGCAGGGCAAGCGCTCACCGCTTTGGTACTGCGCGACAACATCACCAACCGTCGACACATTGAACGCGCCTATCTCAAAGCGATCGGTGATGCACGCATGGAGATCATCATCGCCAATGCTTATTTCGTGCCAGGTGCCAAGCTACGGCGTGCCTTGATATTGGCAGCGAAACGCGGCGTCAAAGTGCAACTACTCTTGCAAGGCAAATACGAATACTTCATGCAATACCATGCAGCCAGACCTGTTTATGGTGCCTTGCTGGCTGCTGGTATTGAGATTTACGAATATGACAAAAGCTACTTGCACGCCAAAGTCGCAGTTATTGACAGCGTGTGGGCTACCGTTGGCTCTTCAAACCTCGATCCACTGAGTTTGCTCTTGGCTCGTGAAGCCAATATCGTGATGCAAGACGCAGACTTTGCGCAAAGCCTGCGTCAGCGTCTGCTACTGGCCATGGCGAATGAGGGTAAACGTGTTGATGCCACGCAAATGGCAAACCGTCCTTGGAGCCAACGTTTCAACGAAATGCTCGCATTTGCGATCATGCGAACGGGGTTATGGCTGTTTGGAAAACGTTATTGATGTTTGAGTTATTGAAAACGATACGGATTTTTGCTATTTTTTTTATAGCAAATCAGGCAATATCTACGTCGGCTAAGGCCTCAAATACAGCCTCAAAAATATGGCATGGAACAGTCATTCACGTCACAGATGGGGACACCTTGCGGATTCGTCCACTTGGTTCAAATAGCAAATCAGATTCGTTAAGAATTAGGATTGACGGCATTGATGCACCCGAAAGTTGCCAACAGTACGGCGTGAAATCTGCTGCGGCTTTGAAAAAACTGCTTATTTCAAAACAAGTCACGGTAACCAGCAGAAGGTTTGATGATTACGGTCGTGATGTAGCAAAAGTCGCGATTGATAACGTAGATGTTGGTAGCTGGATGGTAAAAAACGGCCACGCATGGTCGTACCACTACAGATTCAGCGCGGGCCCTTACGGGCAAGAAGAAGAGGCAGCTACGCGCGCCAAGCTTGGTTTGTTTGCCGATGCCTTAGCGATAGAGCCAAAAATCTTCAGGCGTGAGCATGGTTCTTGTTATTCGCAACCTAAGAACGACCGCAAACGCTACAAGTAGCATCGCGTTTGAAGCGCACTTCATTCCAAGACATATCGCGCCCGTCTAGCATTTGCAAACGCCCTGCTAGCGATGTACCCGCACCACTGATCAACTTGAGCGCCTCCCCCGCTTGCATAGAACCTATGATGCCCACCAACGGCGCAAACACCCCCATCGTTGCGCAGCGCGTTTCTTCCAAACTTGCATCTGGCGGGAAAATGCAGGCATAACAGGGTGAAGCCAGTGAGCGACTATCGAACACTGTTATTTGTCCATCAAACCTAATCGCAGCACCTGACACCAACGGTTTGTGATGCTTCACACATGCAGCATTGATAGCGTGGCGGGTTGCGAAATTGTCGCAGCAATCAATCACGACGTCAGCTTGCTCAACCAAGCTATCTAGCAGTACGGCATCCGCACGTTGCAGAACAGGGATGACTTGAACATCAGCATTGATATTTGCTATTTTTTTCATAGCGGAATTGGCTTTGAATTCGCCGACATCAGCCAAATTATGTGCTATTTGACGCTGCAGGTTGGTGACATCCACCACATCGTCATCAACCAATGTGATGCGCCCTACACCTGCGGTTGCCAAGTACAAAACCACGGGTGAACCCAAACCGCCAGCACCGATCACCAGCACATGAGATTGCAATATTTTCTCTTGTCCTTCAACACCCACTTCGTTAAGCAGCAGGTGTCTTGAGTATCGAAGGAGTTGATCGTCTGTCAAAGCGATTCAATTTAAACAAGTTGAATAAGCGGATAAATTAATTCTCTTTTTTCTCTTCTTTTCGCTCAACCAGCGTTTTACTAACCATGACAGGGCGACCTTTGAGCTGGTTGATCGCTTGGGCAAGCTGGAAGTCTTTGTCAGAGCCAAACTCTGGTGATTTGCGCTCCGCGACCGGCTTTTTAGCCTCTTCCTCTAAACGCTTCAAGGCAATTTCTCGCTCTTTCTCACGCGCTTCTTTTTTAACTGGGTCTTCTACCGCATTACCCTGACCGCTTTCAAGGTGCTTTTCTAAATCAGCTTCGCGGGTGCGCAAAGCCGCAAACGGGCTGCCTTCTGCTGTTTCGTCAATCATGACATCCGGCACAATGCCTTTGGCTTGAATGGATATGCCATTTGGCGTGTAGTAGCGCGCCGTGGTAAGCTTAATACCCGTATCTGGCCCCAAAGGACGCACCGTTTGCACCGAGCCTTTGCCAAATGTTTGGCTGCCTAAAATCGTGGCGCGTTTGTGGTCTTGCAAAGCACCCGCCACAATCTCGCTGGCAGAGGCAGAACCTTCATTGACCAACACCACCAAAGGCACTTTTTTCAGCGCCGCAGGTAGACGTTTCAATGGGTCAGCCCCGCCGCGACGCAGGTAAAACTCGGGCGCTGCTTTGTAGCTGAATTTACTATCTGCCAATTGACCATTGGTAGACACAATCGCCACATTTTCAGGCAAGAAAGCGGCAGAGACGGCAACCGCAGCATCCAA
>JAYUJX010000433.1:0-1277 GCA_043764955.1 Polaromonas sp. | reverse complement strand
CTGGCAGGGCAGTGGCGCGCAGCATTGGCAAATGCGCTGGGCAGAGGCGTTCGGCGACGTGCTGGTGGAGCAGCACGACTGGATGAAGCCGCTGCGTGGCGATTGGATCACGCGCTTGGAAGATGTGGTGCAAAACCAATTGAAAAAACAACCAGAGCGACAAATCGCTTTTGTGGCGCACAGCTTGGGTTGCCATTTGGTAGCCAGCTGGGCTGCCTTGTCACCCAATGTCAGCAAGGTTGCTGGCGCGCTCTTGGTGGCGCCGCCAGACCCGCAGCAGCCCAATTTGCCACCGCAGTTGCACAGCTGGAGCAAGCCTGTGCTGAATACATTACCCTTCAAAACCGCACTGGTAGCATCGACGAACGACCCGTTTTGCAGCTTTGCAGCGGCAGAGCAACTGGCGCGAAACTGGGGCGCTGAACTCGTCAATATTGGCGAGCGCGGTCACATCAATGCTGAATCGGGCTTGGCGTACTGGCCAGCAGGGCGCGAATTACTTACTCGAACTTATGCTTGAACCCCAATGTCGTCATTCCCGCGAAGGCGGGAATCCATCGTGGCGCTTGTGGATTCCCGCCTTCGCGGGAATGACGGTGCTCATTGACAATCTCGATTTACTCTAATCACAAATCACTACGGATATCAAAAAACATGGTTACCAAACGACCCAAAGGCTTAGGCCGTGGCTTAGAAGCACTGCTTGGCCCCACTTTTGACGAAAACGCCGCAAACAATGCTGCGGCTAAGGCGGCAGAAAAGGCCAATCCCGGCACGCCGTCAACGTTGATGTTGACCGATATGGTCGCTGGACAATACCAGCCCCGCACCCGCATGGACGAGGGCGCGTTGTACGAGCTGGCCGAATCCATCAAAGCCCAGGGCATCATGCAGCCTATCTTGGTGCGCCGTTTGTCTGGCGGTGCGAATGACGGCAAGTATGAAATCATCGCTGGCGAACGCCGCTTTCGTGCGGCCAAATTAGCGGGTTTGGACAGCGTGCCGGTGTTGGTACGCGACGTGCCGGACGAAGCCGCTGCCGCGATGTCGCTGATCGAAAACATACAGCGCGAAGACCTGAACCCACTCGAAGAAGCCCAGGGTTTGCAGCGTTTGGTGAAAGAATTTTCCCTCACCCACGAGCAAGCCGCCCAAGCCGTAGGCCGCTCCCGCGCCGCCGCCAGCAACTTGATGCGCTTGCTCAATCTGGCCGACCCCGTGCAAACCATGCTGATGGCGGGTGACATCGACATGGGCCACGCCCGCGCTTTGCTGGC
>JAYUJX010000432.1:0-1282 GCA_043764955.1 Polaromonas sp. | reverse complement strand
GAGAAACTGCATTGTGATCGTATTCGCCTGCTCTCGCCCTTGAAGACCGTCTAGGTACCACCAGAGAAGCCCTGCAAAAATAAAGGAAAGTCCAAACCACAGAGCACTCCATCCTGCCGCTTCTTTGATCGTAACTTTATGTGCGCCTTGCTTCTCCATCACCAAAAGATCAACCGCAATCGCAATCAACACAAATGCGGCAAAGCCCGCCCACATCCACCACGTACCAATTGTTTGCATATGCAATTCATCCTTTTAGTGCAAAAAGAAATAATGTAGCCGGTAAACCCGTCATTTAAAAGCGATATAAAATTGAATATTACTTCGCAAAAACAGAAGTATTTTATTTTCAATGATTGCATTATTTTCAAATTAAAACCAGATGAGCCAAGCTTTTAACTACCGTCACTTGTATTATTTTTGGATTGTTGCCACCGAAGGCAGCATGGTCGGTGCTGCGAAGCGCTTGAATATGGCGATACAAACCATCAGCACGCAAGTAAGATTACTGGAGCAAGAGTTGGGCTTTGCCTTGCTAAAACCCAAAGGAAGAGGCTTAACTTTGACTGATGCGGGTGTTGCCGCGATGCTTGAGGCTGACCATATTTTCGCGTTAGGGGAAAAATTACCAGGAAAAGTGCGTGATGCAGTGCGGGGTAAGACATTGCGACTGCACATCGGCATTTCTGATGGCATTGCAAAATTGGCAGTTCATCGCCTATTAGCACCCATCTTGGATGATGAGCACCTTCATTTGGTCTGTCATGATGGTGAATTTGACGACCTCATGGCTGATTTGGCTACGCATAAGCTTGATTTGGTCTTGGCAGATCATTCGCCTGCACTCAGTCTAAATTTCAAAGTGCATCACCAATTAATGGCTAGCAGTCCAGTTGCTTGGTATGCTACACGAAAACATGCCGAGGCTGCGATGAACGACTTTCCGCATTGCTTGGCTAGACTTCCGGTGCTACTCCCCACCACACACCACGCTGTTCGCAGTCAGCTGAAGCATTGGTTTGAAAGCGAGCGCATCAACCCAAACGTAGTTGGCGAATTTGAAGATAGCGCTTTACTAACCACTTTCGGCGCTGCGGGAATGGGCATTTTTCCAGCAGCTGATTGGCTAGAGTCTTACTTAACGCAGCAACAAGGGCTCATCAAAATCGCAGTTTGCGGAGGGGTTAAAGATTTTTCGCATTTGATTTACACACATCGAAAGGTGGTTCACCCCTTGGTTAGCAAACTAATCAAGCTCGATGCAAGCAAGTCTGCACCAGCC
>JAYUJX010000431.1:0-4645 GCA_043764955.1 Polaromonas sp. | reverse complement strand
TCAATATTGAAATCAAACCCACACCCGGCCAAGAGTCAGAAACCGGCAAAATCGTTGCAGAACATGCCGCGCGGTTGTGGAAAGACGCTGAATTTCCGCCATTACTAACCTCCTTCCGCCCCGAATCCCTAGAAACCGCGCAAGCCGCCGCCCCGCATCTGCCTCGCGGCTTGCTGCTGGATACGCTGTGGAAAGGCTGGCTAGAAACCGGCTTGGTGCTGGATTGCAGTGCCATCGTCTGCAATCACGCCCTGTGGGACAAGTCATCCGTCACCCAAGCAAAAAGCGCAGGTTTTCGCTGCCTGAGCTACACCGTCAACGACGAATGGGCTGCAAAGCGCTTGCTGGATTTGGGAACGGATGGCATCATTACCGACCGAGTGGAACTATTTTCACCGACTTTATAGTTCAATTTTGCTATATATTTAATAGCTATATAAGCAATAAATACGCCGGCTATAGTCATATTTAGCCTTATAAATTGACATTTCAGGAGAATTTCATGCGTAAATTGACTCTCACCTTCTCATCTGTCGTCAAACTAGCCATCGCCATACTCGCTATCTGCCTACTTAGCGCCTGCGGCACGCCTTATGCCACTGTAGCGAACCGCGCTGGCGAACCCGTCATGCTGCTCGGCTACGACCCTGTCGCCTACTTCACCAAAGGCGAACCGACACGGGGCACATCGCAGTTCAAAACCAACCTGCCAGACCGCACTTACTACTTTGCCAGTGCCGAAAATCAGTCACTTTTTGCCGCCAACCCGTCCAAATACGAGCCGCAATACGGCGGTTTTTGCAGCAGCGGGGCAGCATTTGCCATCAAACTGGGCAGCGACCCGACAGCTTGGCAAATCTACAACGGGCGATTGTTCATTTTTGGCGACGTGTTAGGCCAAACCGCTTGGCAGCTAGACCCCGCCTGGAACGTAGACCACGCTGACAAGCTATGGCCAGGCATTACAGGCAAAGGCTGGCGCGCCGCGTCCCTCACCAGCTACGTCTTCAAAGTGCCGCACTACAAAACCGGCGCTCAAATCAAAGCTGAATACGACGCCAAAAACTCTGGAAAGCCGTGGCCGAGCTATGACCCTGGCGGTATGGTAAAGAATTTATTCAGCAAACAGCCGGGTTGGCGATCTGCGGAAGGGTTTGGCCAGCCAGCGCTGGGGTATGCAGAATAAATCGTCAGATTAAACCCGCCGCCCCTGATACCACCACTGGCAAAGCGCCGCAACAGTAACCATCACGCCATAGGTCGCCATCTTGCCGTCGGTGCTAAAAATGACCAATCCGGCGAATAGAACGCCTAAGCACGCCAAGCTGGTAGTGAGCATTTGCGACTTCAGCGGGCGTTTCACGGGGGTTTTGCGCCAGATCAAACGGCTGAACAGCGGCACCATCACACCCATGGCGATGGCGGGTAGGGCAAAGTTGACAAGGTGGTTTAGCAGGTCGAAAAAACTCATAACCGAAGTGTAAAGGTAGTTTAAGGGGAAAAATTTATAATACGCTGATGACAGTCTGGGCATTAGGAATTAATCACACCACCGCGCCGCTCGATTTACGCGGGCGGTTTGCGTTTGCTATGGACCAAATTGAGCCGACTTTGCACCGTATGCGGTCGGATTTGAGCACTGCTTTGGCTCTTCATCATGGTTCATCGACGGGTCAAGCGCCTTTAGAAGCTGCGCTGATTTCCACTTGTAACCGCACTGAAATTTACATTGCTAGCGCCGAAGTCGCCTCGAATACAAGTTCAAATGCGACACTGGAATGGATGGCACAACTGGGCGGCGTTTCCCCCACTGCTTTGCGAGCCCATTCTTACACCCTGCAAGACGGTTTGGC
The DNA here is from genome assembly GCA_043764955.1 of Polaromonas sp. Taxonomy (GTDB): domain Bacteria; phylum Pseudomonadota; class Gammaproteobacteria; order Burkholderiales; family Burkholderiaceae_C; genus Aalborgiella. Next base: position 2,792 of record JAYUJX010000431.1, on the reverse strand, counting down.
CGCCCGCCACGCCTTTCGCGTTGCCAGCGGGCTGGACAGCATGGTGCTGGGCGAACCGCAGATTTTGGGCCAGATGAAAGACGCGGTGCGGGTGGCGGGTGACGCAGGTGCGTTGGGCGCGACGCTGAACCAGCTCTTCCAGCGCAGCTTTTCAGTGGCCAAAGAGGTAAGAAGCACCACAGAAATTGGCGCACATTCCATCAGCATGGCGGCGGCGGCGGTGCGTTTGGCGGGTCAGCTTTTTGAAGATTTGTCGAAAATCAAAGTTTTGTTCGTAGGCGCTGGCGAAATGATTGAGTTGTGCGCGACGCATTTTGCAGCAAAACAGCCAAAATCTATCGCCATTGCCAACCGCACGCTGGAGCGCGGTGAAAAGCTCGCCAGCCGTTTTGGCGCAGAATCAATCCGCTTGGCCGATTTGCCAAGTCGCTTGCATGAGTTTGACGCCGTCATCAGCTGCACCGCCAGCACGCTGCCCATCATTGGCTTGGGCGCAGTCGAGCGTGCCCTGAAATTACGCAAACATCGCCCCATGTTCATGGTCGATTTGGCTGTGCCGCGCGACATTGAACTGGAAGTCAAAGCCCTGCAAGACGTGTATTTGTATACCGTGGACGATTTGGCGGGCGTGGTGCAAACCGGCCAAGCGAACCGCCAAGCAGCGGTGGCCGAGGCGGAAACCATCATCGACGCTGGGGTGCAAAGCTTCATGCATTGGTTAGACCAACGCAATCCGGCGACGGGCAGTGTGTCGCTGATTCAGCAGCTCAATGCACAAACGGACGACTGGCGCGAGGCAGAGTTAAACCGCGCCCGCAAACTGCTCGCCAAAGGCGAGCCTGTAGATGCGGTGCTGGAAGCTTTAGCCAAAGGCTTGACGCAAAAAATGTTGCATGGCGCATATGCCGAGCTGCACGCGGGCGATGCCACGGCGCGTGAGCACACGGCGCAGGTGGTGCAGAAGCTCTTTTTGCGTAAAGAGCGTTAGCGACGCTGCTTCTACTGCAGCCCTTCGACAAGCTCAGGGTGTACGGTAATTTCTCTTTCGCTCATTTTTAACCCGTTCGGGCTGAGCTTGTCGAAGCCTTCACAAAGCAATCTATTCGCAGATAAACTCATGAAACCTTTCCTAAGACAACAGCTAGAACGCTACCCCACCCGCCTCGGTGAACTCAACTTCTTCTTGCAGCAAGAAGGCATCACCGACGACATGAAAAAGTATTTGGCGCTGAACAAAGAGCATGCCGAAGTCACCATCGTGGCCGGGCGATTTGAGCTGTTTCTCAAGCGCGAAAAAGACTTGGCCGATGCCCAAGCCATGTTAGATGGCAACGACATGGCGGAGATGCACGACATGGCTAAGGAAGAAATCAAAGACGCCAAAACCGATATTGCACAGCTGGAAGACGAACTACAAGCCCTGCTGCTACCCAAAGACCCGGACGACGAGCGCAATGCGTTTGTCGAGATTCGCGCTGGCACGGGTGGTGACGAATCGGCCCTGTTTGCGGGAGACTTGATGCGCATGTACACCAAGTACGGCGAGCGCATGGGCTTCAAAGTCGACATCGTGAGTGAGTCGTTTGGCGAAGTCGGCGGCTACAAAGAGGTTGTGTTGAAAATGTCCGGTGACAACGTTTACGGCAAGCTCAAATTTGAATCCGGCGGACACCGTGTGCAGCGTGTGCCGGATACTGAAACGCAAGGTCGCATCCACACCAGCGCCTGCACCGTGGCGGTGATGCCGGAGCCGGACGAGGCCATTTTGATCACGCTGAACCCCGCCGATTTACGCATAGACACCTACCGCGCCAGCGGTGCGGGTGGCCAGCACATCAACAAGACCGATTCCGCCGTGCGTGTCACCCACCTACCCACTGGCTTGGTGGCGGAATGTCAGGACGGCCGCAGTCAGCACAGCAACAAAGCGTCTGCCCTGAAAGTGCTGCAAGCACGTTTGAACGAAAAAGACCGCGCCGAGCGCCATGCCAAAGAAGCCGCCACCCGCAAAGGCCTGGTCGGCAGTGGCGACCGCAGCGACCGCATCCGCACCTACAACTTCCCCCAAGGCCGCCTGACCGAGCACCGCATCAACCTGACACTGTACAAGCTGCAGTTTGTGATGATGGGTGAGATTGACGAAGTGGTTGAAGGACTGCTGTTGGCGCGCAAGGCGGAGCAGCTGGAAGAACTGGAATTGGGTTCAACGTGACATCACCGCTACCAGAGACATCAAACTACCGTGCAGACGTTGATGGTTTAAGAGCCATTGCTGTTTTGTCTGTTCTAGGTTTTCACGCATTTCCAACCTTATTTCCCAGTGGTTTTATCGGCGTTGATGTTTTTTTTGTTATTTCTGGTTATTTGATTTCTAGCATTATCTTCAAAGGCTTGATTGAAAAGCGTTTTAGTTTTCTAGAGTTCTATAGCCGGCGGATAAAACGTATTTTTCCTGCCCTATTACTGGTCTTAATGACAAGTTTTATCGTTGCTTGGTTCGTACTTTTACCGAATGAATTGAAGGAACTTGGAAAACATATTGCGGCAGGGGCTGGATTTAGTTCGAACTTTGTTCTACTTAGCGAAAGCGGATATTTTGACAATAGCGCTGATACAAAACCCCTCCTGCATTTGTGGTCGCTAGGCATTGAGGAACAGTTTTATCTCGTTTGGCCGTTTTTACTGTACTTAGCTTGGAGAGCAAAGAAAAATTTTCTCCTCGTCATTTCAGCGCTCTTGATTATTTCTTTCGCACTCAATGTCGGAAGAATTCATCATCACGCAATTTCCGT
>JAYUJX010000430.1:0-1289 GCA_043764955.1 Polaromonas sp. | reverse complement strand
CCGTTTGCGCCAGTCTTCCGCTTCACAACCGAGCAAGAAGCCATTGATGCCGCCAACAACACCGAGTTCGGCCTGGCCAGCTACTTCTACAGCCGCGACGTGGGCCGTATCTTCCGCGTCGCCGAGGCGCTGGAATATGGCATGGTCGGCATTAATGCTGGCGTCATCGCTACCGAGCACGTGCCTTTTGGTGGCGTGAAACAATCAGGCCTGGGCCGCGAAGGCTCTCGCCACGGGATGGACGAGTATTTGGAGATGAAATACCTGTGTATGGGTGATATTCTGAAATAACAAAATGATGGAGAAGCTTCTTGCCACCAAAACCGCCCTGCGCAGGTTGTTGACGATCGCTCTGTTCAGCGCGGTTGTGACAAACAGCGTCTGTGCTGAAACGACAAGCTTGGCGGTATTGGGCAGCTCCACCGCGGCAGGCACTGGAGCCAGCCAGCCTGGCCGCAGTTGGGTTGGCTTGCTTCAGGCATGGCTGGCTAAAACCCAAGGGGGAAACATCGTCAATCTGGCAGCGCCTGGCGTTTTAAGCACGTCCGCATTGTGTACGCAGCAGGCCAACTCAAACATATCTGAACTTATCGCCCCAACACGCAACATAGACCGCGCACTCAAACTCGGCGCTACACGCTTCATACTTGCTTTTCCATCCAACGACACAACCAATGGCATGCCCGCGGAGCAGACCATCCGTAATTTTCTAGACATGCGTCAATGCGCACAATCAAACGACAAGGTGCGGGTGGCAGTCATGTCCAGCCTACCCCGTGATGGACTGACCAAACCACAAAATGCAACCATCGCCCACATTGATTCAGCCATGCGCAAAGAATTTGGCAACTGCTTTATCAATGTCAGAAGTGCGCTTGCTGACGAGGGCAACGAAAATATCAGACATGATTTTTCCGCGGGTGATGGTGTTCACTTCAACGACGCCGGGCATACCATCATCTTCAATATCGTTAATCGCTTCTTGGAATCTGGCAAATGCTTTTGAACTACGGCCGCAAACAACTCAGCGATTTGGCATGGCTTCGGTTCGGGCTGGCACTCTACCTGATCTTTTTTCATACTATCCCGGCTTATAAAGACCTGCCGGTCTGGCTGTATCAGTCCGTGTCCGCTGGTCATATTTCAACCAGTGTATTTTTTATACTCTCGGGCTATGTGTTGGCGCACGCTTATCTGGACAGCGACGGTACGCTGCGAATTTCAGTTCGTCGATTTATTGCCACCCGCATCCTGACGGTCTATCCGCTTCATCTGGTGGGGTTTGTACT
>JAYUJX010000429.1:0-1291 GCA_043764955.1 Polaromonas sp. | reverse complement strand
TCGCCCAGCAAGCTCAATTCGGTGGCACGTTTGTACAGGCTGCGCGGGAACTCGCCCGCTTCATCCCAAGCATGAATGTTGGGCTCGATCTCGCACTTCGAAAATAGCGTTGAAGTGTCCGTCAACGCTGTCAGTATTTCCTGCTGCTCGGCTTCGTCGATATTCTAGGTGGTGTTCATGCACTGAGCCTCACCAGAAATTGACCCGTCGTGGCCTGCTGCCCAAGCACAACGTCAATACTCGTCACCATGCCATCCTGTGTCGCGGCAATCGCATGCTCCAGCTTCATGGATTCAATCACCAGCAGTATGTCGCCGCGCTTCACCGTTGCGCCCACTTCAGTTTGAATCGCAATCACTTTGCCGTTGAACTTGGCGCGTACCTCGGCTGACCCTGCAGCACCCGTACTGCTTGAGGGGGCTGCCAGTGTGCAATCTTGCAACCACAGGTCAACACCACCGACTTGCACATGCCAGCGCTGATCCGTCAATTGGATAGCGCAGACGCATTTTTGCGAACCATCGACTGAAACAAAATTTTGACGATTCACGCTTGCTTGGTAGCTGCCTACATGCTCAGTGCCGTTGTACGACAGGTTGACCTGGCCGCCACCTGTTTCTTGCAAACTTAAGACATGCAGGGTGTCCTGATGCTGCAGACGCAAGGATTTCGCAAAAGGGCAGGCGAGTTGTCCGCAGGGATGCGTTTGCCCCGCAAAGTACATTGCCACAGCCGCATACAACAAAGCGTTCTGTTCACTCGTCTGCAACGTCTGCCGCAGGCTGTCTGCCCTGTGTGTCAGGTATGGAATACGAGCTTGGCCAGCTTGAAACTCCTCGTCCTGCAAAATAGCGTTCAAAAATGACCGGTTGCTCGGCAACCCCAGCAACTGCGTTTGCACCAAAGCGCTGCTCAGCTGCTCAATAGCTTGCTGGCGCGTGGTCGCATGCGCAATCAGCTTGCCCAGCATGGAGTCGTAATACGGTGCAACTTCCATACCGCTGTAAATAGCGTGGTCAAACCGTGTACGGCCGGGCGGCTCCATAAAATGCACCACCGTGCCCGAGTGCGGCGTGTACTGCGCATCTTCGACGCACAAGCGCACTTCTATGGCGTGGCCGCTAAAAATGATCTCGTGCTGCATCAAAGGCAAAACCTCGCCTTGCGCCACCCGTAACTGCCACTCGACCAAGTCCAAACCCGTGACGGCTTCTGTCACTGGGTGTTCTACCTGCAGGCGTGTGTTCATTTCCATCAAATAGAAGTTCGCCCCCATGTCTTGGGGCTGCCC
>JAYUJX010000428.1:0-1295 GCA_043764955.1 Polaromonas sp. | reverse complement strand
TGTTATTGGGTTCTGCGCCGTCGTCATCTCCTTCGTCGCCCTCTTGTGCGGTTCGCTCTAGCAGGTTATCCAGAGGTGAATCTGCGGATTTGTCACCTTTGGGCGCTGCGGTGCGGGGTTTGGCTGCTGCCTTGGTTGTTGATTTTGGCTTGGCGCGCTGCTCTTCCCGCACCTCTGCCACCATGTCTTCACGCTGTTCGTCGGTGGCGATGCTGAATTCTTGCCACCACTCAGCCAAAGACTCGTCCACCTCGCCCGCCACGGCCCGCAGGCGCATGAAGTCGAAACTGGCGCGGAAACGCGGCTGGTCGACCATGCCGAAGGGGGTGCTGCCGACGCGTTTTTCGAAGCGGGGCTGCATCATCCAGATTTCGCGCATGTCTGCGGCCAGCTTGCCACGGCCGGAGACGTCGCCAATGCGGGCGTTGAACACGTCGTCTATCGCCTCTTGCAGGGCGGGGAAGCTGTGCTGGCGCTGGCGCAGGCGCGCTGCCCAGCCGTCGCGCACATCGGCCCAGAGCACGCAGGCCAAGAGGAAGCTGGCGACGACGGGTTTGTCTTCGCCGACGCGGCGGTCGGTGTCTTCCAGGGCGATGCGGACCAAGGTCTGGTCTACCCGCTCCACCACCACATCCAACAGCGGGTAGATGCCGGTGGACAGGCCCAGTTCTTTGAGCGTGGTAATGCTGCTTTTGGCGTGGCCGGTTTGCAGGAGCTTGAGCATTTCGTCAAACAAGCGGCTTTGCGGCACGTCGGCCAACAGCTTTTGTGAGCTGATGAGCGGCGCTGCGGTTTTGGCGTCTAGCTTGAAGCCCAAAGGGGCGAGTTTGGCAGAGAAGCGCACAGCGCGGATGATGCGGACCGGGTCTTCGCGGTAGCGGGCGACTGGGTCACCAATCATGCGCATGATGCGTTTTTGGGAGTCTTTGAAACCGTTGTGAAAATCGACCACGATTTGCGTTTCGGGGTCGTAATACATGGCGTTGATGGTGAAATCGCGGCGCACGGCGTCTTCTTGCATGGTGCCCCAGACGTTGTCGCGCAGCACGCGGCCGGACGAATCGACGGCGTGTTTCATGCCGGCAAGCTCGGATTTGCTGGTTTTTTCGTTGCCTTTGACCTGCTCGGCGGCGGCGTTGTCCAAGTTGGCGCGGAAGGTGGTGACCTCGATCACCTCATGCTCGCGGCCACGCCCGTACACGACGTGGACGATGCGAAAACGGCGGCCGATGATGAAGGCACGGCGAAACAGGTGCTTGACTTGCTCTGGCGTGGCGTCGGTGGCGACGTCAAAG
>JAYUJX010000427.1:0-4684 GCA_043764955.1 Polaromonas sp. | reverse complement strand
CAAACGACTGGCGTTAAGCAGTGAGCAGATCATGGCTTTTGCGAGTCTTTTACTAGCACCCATGAACCAAGTAGAGCCCAGCCTAGCAATGCTAACTGCCGCATTGAAAATAAAAGCAGTTGTTGGCTACAGTTTTTATGACAGCTTGATCGTTGCCGCAGCAGAGCAGGCTGGTTGCAACATCTTATATTCTGAAGACATGCAGCATGGGCAACTTGTGGCCGGTTTGCGGATTGTGAATCCGTTTTTGAATACTGCTAACGAACCTATCAGCTGACCTATCAGCTAAGCTTTTAACGCAGCCGCTTCACCAAACTAGACGTATCCCAACGCTGCCCGCCCATAGCCTGCACGTCGGCATAAAACTGATCAACCAGTGCCGTCACAGGCAAACGCGCACCATTGCGCTTGGATTCGTCCAGCACCAAGCCCAAGTCTTTGCGCATCCAATCGACCGCAAAGCCGAAGTCGAACTTGTCTGCCACCATGGTTTTGCCACGGTTGTCTAACTGCCAGCTTTGGGCGGCGCCTTTGCCGATGACGTCTAGCACCAAGTTGACATCCAAGCCCGCTTTTTGGCCGAAAGCCACGGCTTCGGACAAACCTTGCACCAAGCCTGCGATGCAAATTTGGTTAACCATCTTGGTCAACTGCCCCGCCCCCGCCTCGCCCATGCGGGTGAAAGCGCGGGAGAATGCCATGGCGGTGGACTGCACGGCGTCAAAAGCGGCTGGGTCGCCGCCGCACATCACCGTCAACAAGCCGTTTTGTGCACCTGCTTGCCCGCCAGAGACGGGCGCATCGACAAAATGTAAGCCTGCAGCCTGTGCCGCCGCATACAGTTCACGTGCAATATTGGCAGATGCGGTGGTGTGGTCTACCAAAATTGCGCCTTTTTTCATCCCCGATAAAGCACCGTCATTGGCCCCATCAGCCCCCAAAATGACGCTACACAAATCGGCGTCATTGCCCACGCAGCAAAACACGATATCAGCGTCTTTAACCGCCAATTTAGGGGTTAAACCGTGTGTAGCCGATGTATATTCAGCACAGAATGCTATAGATTTTGGAGTAGAACGGTTGTAAACCGAAACGCTGTGCCCCGCCAAATGCAAATGCCCCGCCATGGGGTAACCCATCGCGCCCAGGCCTAGGAAGGCAACTTTTTGAGATGGGGTAGATTCGTAGGTTTTGGGGTTGGTCGATGGCATGGTGTAAGATTCCTGAAAAGGTGTCTAAGATGACTTGTAAAAAAATAAATTGTGGATGGTTTAAATAATAAACGATACCTTCTGCGGATGTTGACTTGCGGGCTATTTCTTTGTGTGAGTCTTTGCGTGAGCCTGGTTGCAGGTGCGCAAGAAATCGCGCCACCAGCTACCACAGAAGAAAAAATGGCCGATTCGCCTACGGCAATTGCACCGGCAGAGGAAGCCAAGAGCGAAGCGGTTAAAAGCGAAGTAATTGTAGGTATTGTAGGTATCGCGTCCTATTACGCGGCTAAATTTCACGGTAGACGCACGGCGAGTGGCGAAAAATTCAGCTCCAAGCTGATGACAGCGGCACACCTGACGTTGCCTTTTGGTACGCAGGTCAAAGTGACCAATTTGCGGAATATGAAGTCCGTCATCGTCCGCGTGAACGACCGTGGCCCGCATGTGCTTGGGCGAATTGTCGATTTATCTAGGGCTGCGGCTGAGCTGATTGGCATGCGGCACACCGGCACTGCCCACGTTGAGCTGGAAATCCTTGCAAAATAAACTTAAACCTTGGCTACTTCACCCGCTTCAATAGTGATGATGCGCTCACACCGCGCCGCAATAGCGGGGTCATGTGTCACCAAAACCAGCGTTGTACCCAATTCGACGTTCAGCTCAAACATCAGCTTCATGATGCTTTCCCCAGTGGCGTGGTCTAGACTTCCCGTAGGCTCGTCTGCCAGTAAAACCGCAGGCTGCACGACAAAAGCCCGCGCCAAAGCGACGCGTTGCTGCTCGCCACCGCTCAGGGTTTTGGGGTAGGCGTTTAAGCGACTGCTCAGGCCAACGCGCCCTAGCATTTCACTCGCGGCTTTACGGGCATCTTTGCGACCTGCCAGTTCTAGGGGCAGCATCACGTTTTCAAGGGCGCTGTAATTGCCCATGAGCTGAAAGCTTTGAAAGACAAAACCGACGCTTTGGGCACGCAACAGGGCTCTGGCGTCTTCATCGACGGCAAAAATGTCTTGCCCACACAGGCGAACCGAGCCTTTGCTGGGTGTGTCTAAGCCCGCAATGATGGACAATAAGGTGCTTTTGCCAGAACCGGACGCACCCACGATGGCGCAGGTTTCCTTGGCTGCCAGCTGGAAATCAATATCGCGCAAAATGTCTAGTGTGCCAGTGGAATCGGTGACTGACTTGAACACATGCTCTACGGCAATAATGGCTGAACTTTTAGATTCTCTCATGCAACAACCTTATTCAATGATTTTAAAATTAGCTTTCATTTTTCTAGCACTTTACATGGTGGCCATGCCAGTATTTAGCAAGACTACTGCAAAATCAAATGTGCAGCCCGTGCGGATTTTGGTCGTGGGCGACTCGCTCAGTGCTGAGTATGGCTTAAAGCGGGGCAGCGGCTGGGTGGCGCTCTTGGAAAACCGCTTGGCTGAATCGGTTAATTGGAACGAAAAACCCAAAAAATCTACTGCAAATAATATAGCTATTAAATCAACAAATACGCCGGCTACAGGCGAAATTACCTCTAAAATAGCACCTGATTTTACTGTGATTAACGCCAGTATCAGCGGTGATACAACTTCTGGCGGGCGCTCACGCTTAGCGCCCTTGATTGATATGCACCATCCCACGCACATCATCATCGAACTGGGGGCTAACGATGCTTTACGCGGTTTGCCGGTGGCAAAAACCGAAGAAAATTTGACGACGATGGTGCAAACTGCACTGAAATCAGGCTCTAAAGTGCTGCTGGTCGGCATTCAGATTCCACCTAATTACGGGGCAGAATTTACCAAACAGTTCACCGCCACTTACCCCAAAGTAGCCAAAGCGAACAATGTGGGTTTGGTACCGTTCATGTTGACCGGAGTCGCCGACGTAACCAATCAAGCTGATTTCGCCAAACTCTTCCAAGCCGACCGCATCCACCCCACCGAGGCCGCACAAGCGCGCATTTTGGCGAATATTTGGCCTGAACTGCAAAAGCAGCTCAAAACACCAACAAAAACCTCTGCACCAGCCAAAAAATGAGTTTGACACCTATTCCCGCAGCAGAAGCGCTGCAACAGCTAGACAGTTTCGACACCATCATCGATGCCCGTACTGAGGCAGAATTTGCCGAAGACCACTTGCCCGCCGCGCTGAACTGGCCGACGCTGAACAACGCCCAGCGCATCGAAGTGGGCACGATGTACAAGCAAATCAACGCATTTGAGGCGAAAAAGCGCGGTGCGGCGATGGCTGCGGCGAATATTTCGGCGCACATCATCCAGCACGTCATCGACAAACCGCGTGATTGGAAGCCGCTGACCTACTGCTGGCGCGGCGGCAAGCGCAGTGGCTCGTTGTCGCTCATTTTGAGCGAAATCGGCTTCAATGTGCGGATCATCGACGGTGGCTACAAAGCCTTCAGAGCTGCAATGGTGGAAGATATTCCGCGATTGGTCGAACGACTCAACTTCACCGTCATCTGCGGGCCGACGGGCTCTGGCAAAACACGGCTGCTGCAAGCTTTGGCGGCCATGCCTGCGAGAGAGTCGCAACCCGCTCCCCAAGTGCTGGATTTAGAAGCGCTGGCCAACCACCGCAGCTCTGTACTTGGCGTGCTGCCGGGTGTGTCACAACCCACGCAAAAAGCGTATGACACCTTGGTATGGAACGCATTGCGCCGTTTTGACCCCACGCGCCCCGTTTACGTGGAAAGTGAGAGCAAAAAAGTCGGCAACGTGGTCGTGCCTGTGTCCTTGATGGACAAAATGCGCAGCAGCACTTGCTTAAATTTGCAGCTCCCTTTGGAAGAGCGCGTGACGCTGCTGATGGAAGACTACGATTTTTTTGTCAAAGACACGGCATTTTTCTGTGATCGCTTAGAAGCCTTGATATCAGCACGCGGGTGTGAAGTTGTGAAGCGCTGGCAAGCTTTGGCTCTGGTCAACGATTGCGAAACCGTGGTACGCGAATTGCTGATAGACCATTACGACCCCGTGTATTTTGCATCTATGAAACGCAATTTCAAGAACTACGACGATGCAAAATTGATAGCACCCAAAGACCACTATACAGCGTCTATTGTTGAATTGGCGAACGATTTAACGCTGTAGCAGCATAGGGATTTACCCAATATCGCTCTGTTCGCTGCACCACTTACGACTTAAAAAACGACAACCTTTTACAATCCTTACATGCCTTACTAGATGTAACGTTATTGTCGCAAGCATGCGCTTAGCATGAAGATTCAAATTCCACTTTTTAGGAGAATCTTCATGATTTCAAAAAAAATCGCTGTTTTAAAAACACTGCCTTTGTTGCTCGCTAGTGCTGGCATATTTGCATCTACGCAAGCATCCGCCGGCATGTCTACCGACGCTCGCGGCAATACGGCCTATGACACCGCTGCCGAATGCGACGCTGCCGTACAAAACGGCACAGCTCGCTTTTACGTACCTGAAGCTAAAAACAAACCC